>CAYNNZ010000003.1:0-78741 GCA_964398815.1 uncultured Candidatus Saccharibacteria bacterium | reverse complement strand
AAGTTGGTTGCCGTTGCGATTTGATAGAGAGAGCCGTTGTTGGCACCGACCAGTCCGTTAAGCGCGCCGAGTACTGGTGCGTTCGTGAATGTCTGCGTGCCTGCCCAGGTGTTCGAAGTAGTTGTGCCGAATGCGAGCGAGAAGACGCCCGTGCCGGAGTTGTACTGAACCGGATAGGTTGCGGAGAGCGAGGTGGAGGAGACCTTGTTGTTGAAGGTATTCCAATCAGTTGAGGAGAGGTACCCGTTCTGCGAGCCGTTTGCTACCTGGATGGAAATCGCATTACCGGAGCGTGAGAGCGGCGTATTGAACGTGAGCGGCGACTCGAGTCCGAGCGTCGAGGTCGCCATCTGCGTAATCGTGTTGCCTGCACCACCGATTAGGATGCTCGACGATGCGATGGAAGAAAGTCCGGTACCGCCGCGTGCAGCAGCAAGCGTTCCAATCCATACCGGCGAGAAGGTGTGCGTGTCTCCTGCTGACGTAATGGTCAGCCCAATGTTTGTGTCGCTCGTTGTAGCAAACGTCTGTGTGCTTCCGGTTTGTGCAGTCGAGTACTGTCCCTTGAGCGCTGTGATGCCGCCGCCCGCGCCTGCATCAGCACCGCAGGAGAACTGTCCGGTTGCAGAATCCCAGAGGAGTTTGCTGCTCGAAAGTGAGCAGGATGTGAGGCCTGCGCCGGTGATAGTACCGACAATGTTGAGATTGGTCGTCGTTGCACTCGTGACGGTTGCCAGACCAAAGATGTTGCCGCCGGTGAAGACATTATTCGTGTAGGTCTTCGGGATGGTGGTCGAACCGCCAATGAACGTATTCACGAGCGAATCGTTGTAGTACTTATTCGTCGCGCCTTGCGCAAGATTATCCGTGGTCTTCGTGGTTAGCCAGAAGTCACTCGAGGTGGTCGAGAATGCTGCACCCTGATTCTGCGCAAGGAAGTATGATGCGCTCGTGGTGGAGAAGAGATCGCGCTGACTCTTCCAGTAATCAGCAGACGAAGTCGAGAAGAAGTATTCCTTCGCAATCGTATTAAGGAAGGTCGCAACGAGCGCATTGTCGTAATACAGATTCACTGAGCCCTGCGCGAGACTGTCGGTCGTCTTCGTCGAGAGCCAGTAATTCGTCGAGGTCGTCGCAAACTTTGTATTGAAGGTTGTCCAGTCAGTTGAGGAAAGGTAGCCGCTCTGCGAACCGTTCGCCTGCTGGATAGAGAACGTACCCGTGGTGTTGTCGTATGCAAGCGGACTAGTCGCAGTCAAAAGTGCGCGGATGTAGGAATCCGACGGTCCATTAAGCGTATTGCCTACCCATGAAAGATTCGTACCAGCAGTGATACGCGACGATGGCGTCGTGTAGAAGGACTGCCAGTTACTCGTCGATGCGGAGAGCGGAATCTCGTAGCCGCTCGTGAGTGAAAGCACGCCGGTGCCGGCTGTGTAGGTGAGGCCGGTCGCGGTTGCAGAGAATGCATTGCGAGCGCGTGCGTCGGTGTAGTAGCGATTCACGACTCCTTCTGCAAGCGCATCAGTGGTCGTGCCGGCAAGCGCAGCAGCGAAACGCGAGAGCGTGTAATAGAGATTCGCGCCCTCGCTGATATCGGACGTCGAGAGCCCGAGCGAAGTGGTAGCGACAGTCGTGTAGCCCGTGCCTGCGGAATTACCTATAAGGAGGCCGTTTGCGGTAACGCTGCTAAGACCAAGGCCACCGCGCGCGACCGAAAGCACACCCGTCCATACCGGGGTGAACGTATGCGTGTTGCCCGCGCTCGTGATGGTAAGCCCGATATTCGCGTCTGATGAGGTTGCGAAGGTCTGCGTTGCGCCAGTCTGAATGGTTGAATACTGCGCGCGCACACCCGTAATGCCACCACCTCCGCCAGAGCCACAATCGCTACCGGTGCCAGATACGACTCCGTTCGTATCGACATGTAGACATTCAGTGATGCCGTTCAATCCCCCAATCACCAGCGGTCCGGAGATGGTGGTCGTACCGGTGATGGTGGTGTTGCCGTTCACCTGGAGCGAATCAGCGATGATGTCGCCACCGGTAAAGGAAGAGTTGGTAATAACGCTGTTGCTGATAGTGCCGTTCGTCACGCTGTTTGCGGATGTTGCTGACGATGCGGTCGAAGAGCGATGCACACCCTGACCGTCGAGCACCTGCGCTCCGATGCGTGCGGAGAGGCCACGAAGCGCATTCGTTACGTACGCATCTACGTATGCGTTTACGTACTCGACTGATGCGCCGTTGATGGAGGTGACATTCGTAATGTGTTCTGTGATGGGACCGTACGAAACTCCACCACCGACAGCTACATGCGGTACCGGCAAGTCAGTCGACGGGTGAAGGGTATTTGCGACCTCGAACGGAACAATGGTGAGACGCGAAGTGGAGATGCCGAACCACACCGCGAGCTGACGCGTGAAGGAAGAGAAGAAGTTCGTGACGGTGCGATAGGTCGCAACCGCGAGTCGCTCGCCAATACCGTGATCATTCTGGATCGGTGCGAACGCTGCGGCAGCAGCTGCCTGACGAGGAGTCGAGGCGAGTGCGAGGGTCGCACCGCGATACGCGGCAGGAGTGCCAGTAACCAGTGCAGTGAGTCCGCGCTCTGCGTACTCGCCTACCGTGACGAGTGCATACGCAGTCTTCTCTGGAATGACTGGCCCTGCGTCCTGTGAGCGGAGCGCAGAAGCGATGACGCCGCCTCCAAGACGAGTGATGAATCCGCTGTCTGCTGCCCAGACGCTTGCCGTAAGCACGAGGACGGTAACCGCGAGCGCGAAGGCTGGGCGCAGGATAGGGTGAATCTCCGCGAGGCGCGGAGATTCATTGACTTTCTTCTCTATCGTGGCTTTGACAAGCGGAATGAACGTTGCCGACTTCGGCGCCTGCGTCTGCTTGTATTCCTGTTCGCGAACCTTAGAAAGTTCTCGTCCCATCTCCCTCTTTTTTTCTTCCTGTGCGCGCACGAACTGCTCGAGTGACGAGCGCCTCACGAGCCATGTTCGGCCCACCTGCGTTCCCTGAATTCTGCCTGCTCGGCAGAGTCGCATAAGGTAGTCGACACTGTATCCAGAGTGTCGAGATGCTTCCTTTATTACGATGTAGTTTTTGTTAAGGAGCGGTTCCATGCAGGATTTGCGGAATAACTATATTTTAGTTCATTTTCCGTTCATCTCTGTATAAATGTTTGGGGATAAGAGTGACAGTGAAATTCACAAGAAAAATTTTATTTCTCTCCACTTTTTTCGCTTCTCCATAACTGACAAGAAGTGTGATTCAGAGACTCCAAGAATGACCCCTCAAGAGCCAATTTTTACCCTTTCATGTCCCCTTACATTTACTCTTAACCCGTATGCTGCGCGTGCTCCCTGATTGCCCCGTAACGAGAATGGTGGTAACCCCATGCAAGCTAAGAGAAGAGTGCTCTCGTGACGCGATATGGCGTTTTTGTGAGACTATTCAGCATCGCGTACTCATTCCAAAGCCCGCGGTATTTAGATTCTGAGGTGCTTTTCTCGGATATTGCCTATATCTCGCTCTAACGAGATATGTTGTATTTATTGATTATCTTGTCTATACGAGATGCGTTGTTTTCCTCCTATTACCTGCCTGAGCTAGTCGGATTTGGTGACAGCGTCATATGTTCGCCTTGATACTTCTGCTATAACTTTTGCCAGCTCGTCATAATCATAGCCTTGGGTCATGACGCATAGAATATACGGCTGTCGTGGCACATAGACTATTCCGCAATCATGCAGCTGACTGATGTTCTGTCCTGGATCTATGGCCCGTTCTCCGAATTTATGGGCGACAGTGGTGGTGTCCGGAACCCCTGCGACGAGTCCTGCGGTGAACGAAGAATGGCTGAGGAACGTTAGTATCTCTTGCGAGCTTTCTCGCGGGAGATACGTTGAGTTATAGAGCATACGGAAAAAGGAGGAGTAGGTCTGCACATCGATGACGTATGTACTGTAGTTGGTAACCTGAGCTATACCGAGATCTGCATACACCGTATCGGTATTCTGGATACCGGCGATTTGCGCAAGTATTGCTGCTGCGTCGTTGTCCGACTCTTCGAGAAGGATGCGGATTAGTTCACGTAGCGTGTAAACCCTTCCTGCAACCAGATGTTCCTCCCCTGGGAAGTGCTGCACCTTAGTGCCGTTTGGACCTGTGAACTCAATCTCCTGCTCCAGAAACTCTGGTGACGAGCTTGCTTGTCTATAAAACCAGATCGCAAGCGGCACCTTAAGAAGGCTTGCGGGCGAGAAACTAGTGTCTGCGTTAATGGTTATAACAGGGCCATTATTGAGGTCCCGAAACCAGATGCCGGCATCAACAAGCGTCCCGTCTGCCCTCTTGGAGGCAATGTACGCTGTAAGGTCCCGCTGGAGCTGTTGCCTCTGGCCTATAGTCAATGACTCCCTGAATGAGTCTGTCGAAACCACCTGCGGGATGATGAGGTTTTCTTTTTCGCCCATCTGCTTTGGAGCTGAGTTCTCAGGGCTTCTCATAAAAAAGACAGCACCCAAAATCAGCGTGCAGAGGCAGAGAACCGCACCGATGGCAATCGGACTGACTGGAAGCGTTTTGGTATTTCGTAAATGGGTCATATACAGCGGTTATGGGCCAGCGTCGCTAGGGGGAGCAGGTGGTGGTGAAGATTCTGGCGGTGCGGGGTCCGGAACGGAAGGAGGGGTCTCCTCCGGCACAGGTTCAGGAGCCGGAGTCACGGTTGTGACCGGGGTTGTGGTTGGCGGTGGCTCCGCCGACGGGCTCTGGGGCTCCGCGGTGTCAGGAGGTGGCAAAACTACGGTATCCGGAACGGGCGGTGCAGCCTGTGGCGGTTCGGCCGTTGGAGGGACTGGATCAGGAGCCGGCGCCTGCGGCGTGCCGGTAGCGTAGGTGGTTATCATCAACCAGTCAAATATAATGTCCTCGCTCGGAGCGTGCAGCGTAGACACCGTGAAGCCCTCGCCCGGAGTTATCTGAGTGACAGCCAACGGGGATTCAAGTAGTCCATGCGGAGTCAGGAATATCTTGGAACCATCCTTTACCTTCGAATTAGCGACATATATCGATGTCGTATCGTGCACGAGCGTTGCCGTACCGGTAACTTGATCCGGACCGGACGGGAGTGTGAGGTCTCCCCCAGGGAGGAGGGTGATTGCTGCCGCATATAGATTCTCGACAACCGCTATCTTGGCGACCACCTGCTGTATGACCAACTTCGTGTAGGCGACCCCCTTATCGAACACGTCAGCAGAGAGTTCAGTAACGGCAGCAGCTATATCGCTCAGTGACTCCTCCGCATCCTGGAAGAAATTCGCGACTGAGAATGCATATCCTGTATCGATAGTCATTATGATTCGCGCGACACAGGTGGAATCCGAGACGGCTATACCGACCGCAGCAAGCTCATTCTTCACTGACTCATCGCACTGTCCGAAACCATGCTCAGGGTCGAACCTATCCAGAGCGCGTCCAACGCTACTTCCTACTCGGTTTGCGCGCATTCCGACACCTGGCACCGATGAGGTCGTTATCGTGTCGCCCTTTGCGATAGGTCCATTCTCGAGCGAAACAATGACCGGGACACGCCCCACCTGTGCTACGCGTATGGTGTGTTCCGTCTCTTCCCCAAGCACCTCACGCGGGGCAGTAGAGACGACTCCCATAATCGGGACGTCGTACCGTTTCTCGCTCATGCGCACATCGTCCTGGCTCGACGTTGCACTCTCCCCCACCACAATCATTCCGGAGATGAAGCTTGTGGCTGGTGAAGCCAAATAGGATTCCGCTATCTCAGCCCCCGCAATACGATCGTACGGGATATCAGGCGACGGGCCGGCATCCGGCGGCGGTCCACCATCCATAGGAGTCGCCGGGTCGTCGAGCCAATAGCGAAGGAGCGAGACGTCAAGTCGTGGACCGAAGTCGCCACTACCTCCCGTTGACCCGGTAACGTTCTGAACGAGGATGATTGGTTTGAGCGTTGCCGCTGGCAGCGTCACTCCATTAGCCACCCCACTTTGAGCGACAACCGTGCCGTTCATGAGGAATATCGCGGTTGACGAAGATACTTCGATGCGCATCTTTTGGAAATTCGTCGTCGAGGTCGAAATACCGGTATCGATATAGGCACGGTCGGTACCAGCTCGGCGGATAACGGCCTTCCAGTTCTGAGTTGAGGATGCTGCGAAATAGATGCCGTTCGTCGGAAGCGCGGCAGATGCACCGAGTGCCGTCGCGAAGAGGTGATTCGTCATACCTACGATATAGAGCGGGGTGGTAGTCGCGGTCGCAACACGGGATGGTCGGACCCACGCCTCAACGGTCGGACTACTGCTTGCAGCACCGGTGGGAGTTGGCAGACTCAGGGTAGCGCCAGCATTCGAGGTTCCGACCGCACCCGTGGCACTCGCCGCGGCACGCAGAATAACGTACGGAGGGTACGCACCTGCGGTGGACTGGATGCCGATGGAGCCGGTAGTGCCTCCTTGATCGAATGCAAACGGTGCGCAGATATCCTTAGTGTCTGCAACGATGAGTGTTGCGTTTATGAGCCCGCCTCCAAAGTAGTCGCAGGCAGTGTAGCGCCACGTGCTGTAGATGCGTCCATCAACGGTCAACTGATCGCGCAGGCCTGCGTTACCCCAGGGCGACGTAGTGCCGATTCCTACGCGCGCGTAGTTAAGGTCGCCGGTCGTGGTCGCGTACGCGAGGAGAATCGGGTCTTGTCCCACACCATCTTCGCTCGTGGTCGCCACCAAGAACGTCGGGCTTTTTTCGTCAGTACCATTGAAAACGACGGTAAAGCCTGCAGTCGGCGTACTCGTCCCTACCCCCACTTTTCCATTGCTCGCGACTACGAACTGTGTCCCGGTTGAGGAACCAATCACGAACGACGGTACGCCCGAACCGAGCGCATCAGGATTGACCGCGAGCTGCGCCCACGGAGTCGTGGTGCCGATTCCCAGCTTCGAGCCGGTCGAAAGGTAGGTGTTCGCGCCGGAGTTCGTGAAGTAGTTAGAGCCGACGCCAGCAGCGAGACAGGTGTTATTGATTGCATAACAGCCCGCGAGGATATTGAAGCCGTTAGCGGCTGTAGTGGAGCCCGTATTGCTAATACTGAAGAGCGTCGTCGTCGCACTTCCAGTCGAGGAGCCAATGGCAAAGAGTGTCGTTGCAGTATCGCCATTCATTGCATGAATGGAAATGCGCGCGAATGGCGATGTCGAACCGAATCCAGAGAGGCCACGGAAGTAGTTCTGTGCAGCCGAACCTGCGTAGAATGCATAGTTGTTTGCACCAGCAGCTGGCAGTCCGCTTGGAACGAACACCCCGTAATTGTTGGTTGCATTAGTCGCACCTGCATAGACGCCGAAGTTGTTGGTACCCACACCTCCCGCAACAGCGAGAACAGCCTCGTTGTTTGCACCCACACCAGCAATCGATGAGTACACGCCCACATTGAGCGTCGAAGCGTCGTTACCAATGCGCAAGCCATAGGTTGTGTTTATGGCTCCACCGTAGAGTGCGACGTTACCAGCGTCGTTTACCTGAAGACCAAGCCCTGTCGATCCACCAACTGAGAAGAGTGATGTGGGTGAAGAGCTTCCAACACCGACACGTCCATTTGTATCGATAAAGAGGGTGCTCGTGGCAGCGAGTGCATTCGTGCCCGTGAAGTATGCAACCTGTCCCTGCGTGCCTGTATAGAGCGACGAAGTAGCGATAGAGAGCGAGGAGGCTCCAAGCGCACTCGTGAGGGTAACGAGGTTAGTACCGGTGAGACCGAGTCCGATTGTCGGCGTAGTTGTACCGACAGAGGAAAGGTTGTTGGTGCCGTTTCCATAGATGAGCTGGCCGGCGGTGAAGGAACCGACGCCGGTGCCACCACCTCCCACAGTGAGCGTACCCGAGCGTGTCGGGGTGAACGTGAAGGCACCCGAGGAGTTCGTGATGTTAAGGCCGATAGTGACACCGTTGCTTGTTGCAGAAGACGTAGCGAACGTGATTGCGCCAGTCTGTGCCGAGCCGCCGCCGAGCTGCTGGAGTGAGAGGAGGCCGGTGTTGGTGATGGTCAACTGCCCTGCAGCAAACGCGGTCGAGATGCCGGAGCCGTTTGCGTAGGTGGTGGTTGCGACCCATTGCGGTACGCCGTTGTTCCAGGTGAGCACCTGGCCACCGGTTCCTGCGCCGAAGAATGTGGAGGTAGCGATTGCGGTCACGTTGCCCGTACCGCTGGTGTTGTTCACAAGTACCGAATTCGCTGCGATTTGCGCGATATTCGTGAGCGCAACACCGTTGGTGGCGAGGGAGAGGGTGCCACCAGAACCTCCGACGAGAGCGCCAAGGGTGCCTGAGTACGAGAAGGCGCCAGAGACGGCGAGAGATGAAGTACTGACCGATGTCAGGTTGTTGGTGCCGTTGCCATAGATGAGCTGGCCGGCGGTGAAGGAACCGACGCCGGTGCCGCCACGACCAACCGTGAGTGTTCCGACCGTGTCAGAGAGATTAATACCGAGGGAGGACGTTGCGTACTGGAGCCATGTGTTCCCTGCTCCTCCAATGAGGATGGAGGAGGATGCAATGGTCGTAAGACCGGTGCCTCCGCGAGTTGCACCGAGTGTCCCAGTGGTGTCGGTAAGGGCGATGCCGAGCGATGAGGTCGCGTAGCCGATGATCGTGTTGCCTGGTCCACCAATAAGGAGTGAGGAAGATGCGATTGAAGTGAGACCCGTACCACCCTTCGTTACGCCGAGCGTGCCGGTGATGGTCGAGAGTGTCGTGGAAGCGACCCAGGTTGGTTTGCCATTTGCGAGAGCGAGTACGAAACCGTCGGTCGTTGAGGAGACCTTTGCGAATGAGGTTGCGGTGTCGGCGTAAAGAATGTCGCCTGGGGTGTATGAAGCGAATCCAGTACCGCCACCTCCGACCGTAAGCGTGCCGGAGAGCGTCGGTGTGAAGGTGAAGGCTGCGCCAGAGTTCGTGATGTTGAGGCCATGAGTTTGGCCGTTCAGAGTTGCGGACGAAGTGGCAAACGTGATGGCACCCGTCTGAGCAGAGCCACCACCAAGCTGCTGGATGCTTGATACCCCATTGTTGATTGAGGAGGTAGCAACCCAGTTCGGTACGCCGTTGACGATAGCGAGTACCTGACCGCCGGTGCCGACTCCGAAGAAGGTGGAGGTGGCGATTGCAGTCACGTTGCCCGTAGCAGAGGTGTTGTTCACGAGGACTGAGTTCGCCGCAATCTGCGCGATGTTGGTGAGCGCAACACCGTTGGTGGCAAGCGAGAGGGTGCCGCCAGCTCCTCCGACGAGTGCACCGAGCGTGCCTGAGTACGAGAAGGCGCCTGAGACTGCGAGAGATGAGGTTGCAACTGACTGAACACCCGCGGTGCCTGCACCATAGATAAGCTGACCTGAAGCAAGCGACGTCTGTCCCGTTCCCCCACCTCCGACTGTGAGCGTGCCGGACTGCGAAGGTGTGAAGGTCAGATTTTGGCCAGAGCCAACAACCGTGATTGCCGACGTGATGCCGTTAGTCGTTGAGGTGGAGGATGCGACCACCACACCTCCAGTAATTGATTGACCGGTCGGACCTACTGCAGTGACACCAGTGTTTGTAATCGTGAGCTGTCCTGCCGCGAACGAGGTCGAGATGCCTGAGCCGTTTGCGTAGGTGGTGGATGCAATCCAAGTCGGAACACCGTTTGAGATAGCGAGGACCTGTCCTCCAGTGCCGGTACCGAAGAGTGTTGAAGTTGCGAAGGCAACCACGTTTCCAGTTGCACCCGTGTTGTTGCCCAGAATGGTGTTTGCTCCGACCTGTACGAGCTTGTTGAGTGCGACACCGTTGGTTGCGAGTGAGAGTGTGCCGGAAGAACCACCGACCAGTGCACCGAGGGTGCCAGAGTATGAGAACTCAGAGGAGAGGGTCTCCGTCGTGGTGCCGACTGAAGTCAGATTGTTCGTTCCGTTTCCGTATATGAGCTGTCCGGCGGTGAAGGAACCAACGCCGGTGCCGCCGCCTGCGACGGTCTGCACACCAGAGATGGTTGGACTGAAGGTGAAGGCACCGCCAGTGTTCGTGATATTAAGCCCAATCGTCTGACCGTTCGTGGTCTGCGACGACGTTGCGAACGTGATTGCACCGGTCTGTGCAGAACCGCCACCCAACTGCTGGAGTGAGAGGAGACCAGTGTTCGTGATGGTCAGGTTCCCTGCTGCAAACGATGTGCTGATACCACTTCCTCCCGAGTATGTGGTGGTTGCGACCCACTGCGGTGCGCCGTTATTCCAGGTGAGCACCTGTCCGCCTGCCCCAGTGCCGTAGAGGGTTGAGGTTGCAACTGCCTGCACGTTACCAGTTGCACCCGTCGGATTCGCGAGGATGGTGTTTGCTGCAATCTGAGCGAGGTTCGTGAGCGCAACACCGTTGGTGGCGAGTGAGAGGGTGCCACCTGCTCCTCCAACGAGAGCGCCGAGCGTGCCTGAGTACGAGAAGGCGCCTGAGACTGCGAGAGATGAGGTTGCGACAGACGTGAGAGCGTTTGTGCCATTTCCATAAATAAGCTGACCACCAGTGAAGGTACCTACCCCGGTTCCTCCGCCCGCGACCCCGAGCGTGCCGGAGATGGATGGAGTAAACGTGTGCGTATTCGAGTTCGATACGATGGTCATGCCGAGCGTGAGTCCATTGAATGAGCCAGTTGAGGTTGCGAAGGTCTGAGTACCCCCTGACTGGAGCTGCCCTGCTGCACCGATGGAGGTGATGCCGGAGCCGCTGGTTGCGAGCGTGGTGCCATCGAAGGTGAGGCCGGAGCCGACGATGAGGGTACTGACTTGGCCAGTGCCGTTGCCACGGAGGATGCCGGAGAGCGTGGTGGAACCGGTGCCGCCGTTAGTAACGCCAAGGGTGCCCGTTACTTGTGAACCGAGATTAAGGGAGCCGCTGATGGTGGCGAGAGTAGAGGTTGCGACCCAGGTCGGCTTGCCATTTGCGAGGCCAAGCACGAAGCCATCAGTGGAAGAAGAAACCTTGGCGAAGGTCGTTCCGGAATTTGCGTAGAGCAGGTCACCCGGCGTGTACGAGGCGAATCCAGTGCCGCCACGGTTTACGGCAAGAGTGCCCGTGGTGTCAGTGAGTGCGATGCCGAGAGAAGAGGTTGCGAGTGCAGTGACGTTGCCGGTTGCGCCAGTACCATTCGCGAGAATCGAGTTGGCTGCAATCTGCGCGATGTTGGTGAGTGCGACACCGTTAGTTGCGAGGGAGAGGGTGCCGCCTGTGCCGCCTACGAGAGCCCCAAGCGTTCCTGAATAGTTGAATGCGCCGGAGACAGCGATGGAAGTCGTCGCGACAGACGTGAGTGCGTTCGTACCATTACCGTAGAGAATCTGTCCAGCAGTGAAACTGCCAACACCGGTGCCTCCATTCCCCACTCCTATCTGCCCCGTGATACCGATGGTGAGTCCAGAACCAATGACCGACTGCCCTGCGGTCACACTGATGTTCGTACCGCCTGCGACTGTGCCGGTTGCGACCGATTGATACACACCTGCCCCACCGCCGTAGAGGATTTGGCCTGCTGGTGCAGTAGTGGTGCCGGTGCCGCCACGAGCAATTGAGAGCGTACCAGTGGTGTCGGTAAGCGCGATGCCGAGCGATGAGGTCGCATAACCGATGAAGGTATTACCTGGTCCACCGATGAGGAGCGAGGACGATGCGATTGAAGTAAGGCCTGTACCGCCCTTGGTGACACCGAGCGTACCGGTGATGGTCGAGAGCGTCGTGGATGCGACCCAGGTCGGTTTGCCATTTGCGAGCGCGAGGACAAACCCATCAGTGGTTGAAGAGACCTTTGCGAATGAGGTTGCGGTGTCGGCGTAGAGGATGTCGCCAGGCGTGTAGGAAGCGAATCCAGTACCGCCACCGGCGACCGTGAGCGTACCCGAGCGCGTTGGAGTGAAGGTGAAGGCACCGCCCGAGTTCGTGATGTTGAGACCAATCGTCACGCCGTTGTTCGTGACAGACGAAGTAGCGAAGGTGATGGCACCAGTCTGAGCAGAGCCACCACCAAGCTGCTGGATGCTTGATACCCCATTGTTGATTGAGGAGGTGGCAACCCAGTTCGGTACCCCGTTGACGATAGCGAGCACCTGCCCACCCACTCCCGTACCAAAGAGTGTTGAGGTTGCAAACGCCACGACGTTTCCGGTCGCACCAGTGTTGTTGCCCAGAATGGTGTTTGCTCCTACCTGAACGAGCTTGTTGAGTGCGACGCCGTTGGTGGCAAGTGAGAGTGTGCCAGAAGAACCACCCACGAGTGCACCGAGGGTTCCGGAGTATGCAAATTCAGAGGAGAGGGTTTCCGTCGTTGTGCCAACTGAGGAGAGTGCATTGGTGCCATTACCATAGAGAATTTGTCCGGCAGTGAATGACGCTGCACCCGTGCCCCCTCCTGCAACCGTGAGCGTACCCGAGCGCGTTGGGGTGAACGTGAAGGCACCAGCGGAATTGGTGATGTTGAGGCCGATGGTGACGCCGTTGTTCGTGACAGACGAAGTGGCAAACGTGATTGCTCCGGTCTGAGCAGAACCGCCACCCAACTGCTGGAGTGAAAGTAGTCCGCTATTTGAAATAGTGACTGCGCCAGTCGCACCCGAGACATTAATGCCGGTTCCAGCAACAACGCTCGTTACGAAACTGGTCGAGGTGGCAAGCGAGTAGAGCGTTCCGTTGTTTGAGCCTACGAGGCCCGAGGAGAGATTCGTGAAAGCGACGGTGCCAGTAGCCGTGAGTCCTGCGGCAGCAAGATTGCCTGAGAAGAGACCATTACCCTGCACAGAGAGGCGCGCACTTGGAGTGTTTGTGCCTACGCCCACATCCCCCACATTTGTAATGCGTAGGCGCTCCGCTAGACCGAGCGTCGCGTCAGGGCTCGTGTTGAATACAAGGTCTGCTCCCTGTGCGATATCGCCATTATTAACTCCAGCCTTGTTGATGGCATCGATGGATGCGCCGAGTGCTGTTGGGTCTATGTCGCGGTGTACGCCGAATCCGATACGGGAGCCGGCAGATCCGGTCGTTCCGTAATTGTTGCGGACGGTCAGCAGGAGTGCGAGAGCATTGGTGTCGTTCTCGACTTCCAGCTGTGCGGTCGGTGTGGTGGTTCCGATACCGACCTTTCCAGTGTTGCGAATAGTTACCTTCGCTGCATCGCTTGGACCAATCATCACCGTGTTGTCGATGGCGTTTGTGATCGCATAGCCGAACGCGTATGCCTGTACTCCGGAGACGTTGTTACTTGCTCCGAATGCTCCGGAGGTATTGTTCGAGGCAACGTTCTGCGAGCCGAATGCGGACGAAAGATACCCAGACGAAGTATTACCGAATCCGAACGCGCTATTGTATGACCCGCCTGAAGCATTGTTATTGAGACCGACCGCTGAACTGTTCGCCCCGCTTGATGAGTTGTTATAGAGACCGAGCGCAATAGTAGTGGCACTGGTATCTATGACCGCTACCTCGATGCCGTTCTGGGTAAGGAGCGAATTATTCGTTCCATTTCCAGCGAAGGCTGATGCGATTGCGATGCCGGTCGTAGTCGAGTTTCCGGCAATGGTGAGTCCGCCCGCTGGACTACCGTTACCGATAGTCGAAGACGCGGTGATTATGAGGCCGCTTGTTGTCGCCGAAACTCCTGCGCTCGGATGACTCCATGCGTCATAGGCAGAGAGCTTGCTACTGAAGGTCGTCCAGTCGCTCGAGGAGAGATAGCCGTTCTGTGAACCGTTTGCGACCTGAATACCTACCGTGTTCCCGGTTCGTGTAAGCGGCGAGGAGAAAGTCAGCGCCGATTCAAAGCCAAGTGTTGAGGTAGCTGCTGCATAGTAGGCGCCGCTTGAGCTTGCGACGAGGATATCGCCCGCCTGGAATGCCGCTCCCCCATCGCGGTAGTACGGGAAGAGGTCGGCGCGATTGGTTGGACTGAACCCATCTGCGATACGGAGTCCTTGCTTGTTGTAGACGTCGGTGACGTTAAGGAGCCGTGTAGCGCCGTTGTAGAACGTCAGCATGTTTACGTTGTTCAGGGTGTTGTTCGCCGCATCAATAGTCGTGGTCCATGTCGGCGTGAGATACCCAGCATCGTTCGTGAACTGGCTTACGTTCTGGCTCGCGAGCGCGCTTGTGGGGAGATTCAGAGACGAGCTTGCGATCTGGTAGAGCGTACCTGCATTACCCGCAATGAACCCGGTGAGACTGCCGACCTTGATGGTATTCGTGAACGTCTGCGTGCCAGCCCATGTGTTGCTGGTCGTGGTGCCGAACGCGGTCGTGAAGACTCCGGTCGCGCTGTTGTATGCGAGCGGATAGGTTGCGGAGAGCGAGGTGGAAGAAACTTTATTATTGAATGTTGCGAAGTCGGTAGACGAGAGGTATCCGTCTGCTCCCGTACCTGCCTGCGTAATGGTTACATTGCCGTTTGCGAACGCGAGCGGTGCAGAGAAGGTCGTCGTCGCGACAAAACGCGGCACCCCATTGCTCCACGTCAGCACCTGCCCACCCACTCCCGTACCAAAGAGTGTTGAGGTTGCAAACGCCACGACGTTTCCGGTCGCACCAGTGTTGTTGCCAAGGATGGTGTTTGCACCAACCTGTACGAGCTTGTTGAGTGCGACACCATTGGTTGCGAGTGAGAGTGTTCCGGAAGAACCACCCACGAGCGCGCCGAGTGTTCCCGAGTATGCAAATTCAGAGGAGAGGGTTTCGGTTGAGGTGCCGACTGTCTGAAGTGCACCCGTGCCTGCACCATACACGAGAGCTCCTGCGGTAAAGGATGCTGCGCCCGTGCCACCTCCCGCAACACCGAGGGTGCCGGTGATGGAAGGCGTGAAGGTGTGGGTGTTTGCAGAGGAGACCACCGTCATGCCGAGCGTGAGGCCGTTGAATGAGCCGGTTGAGGTTGCGAAGGTCTGAGTACCCCCTGACTGGAGCTGCCCTGCTGCACCGATGGAGGTGATGCCGGAGCCGCTGGTTGCGAGCGTGGTGCCATCGAAGGTGAGGCCGGAGCCGACGATGAGGGTACTGACTTGGCCAGTGCCGTTGCCACGGAGGATGCCGGAGAGCGTGGTGGAACCGGTGCCGCCACGAGCGACCGAGAGCGTTCCAGTAGTGTCAGCAAGCGCGATACCAAGCGATGAGGTTGCGAATGCCTGGAGGTTTCCGGTCGCGCCAGTCGGATTGCCGAGGATGGTGTTTGCGGCTGCCTGAGCGAGTTTGCTGTATGCAACGCCGTTGGTGGCAAGCGAGAGGGTTCCAGAGGTGCCGCCAACGAGTGCACCGAAGGTGCCGGTATCAGAGAATTCTGCAGAAAGAGTCTGTGAGCTGGTTGCGACTGAAGTCAGGTTGTTCGTGCCATTTCCATATACGAGCTGACCTGCGGTGAAGGACGAGACACCCGTGCCGCCTCCTGCAACCGTGAGGGTGCCAGAAAGTGCCGGGGTGAAGGTGAAGGTTCCCGAAGAGTTAGTGATGGAGTTGGTGAACGTAAGTCCGTTGAACGAGACCGCTGATGAGGTCGCAAGCGTGATGGCACCGGTCTGCGCGGAACCGGATGATTGCTGAATCGAAGTGACGCCCGTGTTCGTGATGGTGAGACCGGAACCGATAATCGACTGCCCCGCCGTGACGCTTACACCACTGCCTGCAGCAACGGTACCGGTCGCAGCTGACTGATACACGCCTGCCCCACCGCCATAGAGGATTTGGCCAGAAGGTGCCGTGGTGGTGCCGGTACCTCCCTTCGCGATTACGAGCGTGCCGGTGATTGAGGAAAGCGTGGTAGTGGCGACCCAGGTTGGCTTGCCGTTTGCGAGACCGAGGATGAATCCGTCAGTTGAGGATGCAACGCGTGCAAGTGATGCGGCGGTGTCTGCGTAGAGAATGTCGCCTGGAGTGTATGAGGCGAAGCCGGTGCCGCCACGAGCGGCTAGGAGGGTGCCGGTGGTGTCACTAAGAGCGATACCGAGGGAGGAGGTTGCGAGCGCGGTGACGTTTCCAGTCGCGCCGGTACCGTTCGCAAGAATCGAGTTGGCTGCAATCTGCGCGATGTTCGTGAGTGCAACGCCGTTGGTGGCAAGCGAGAGAGTGCCCCCTGTGCCTCCCACAAGCGCTCCAAGCGTTCCTGAGTAGTTGAAGGCACCCGAGACCGCAATGGTGGTGGTCGCTACTGAAGTGAGGTTATTCGTTCCGTTTCCATAGATGAGCTGGCCTGCAGTGAAGGAACCGACTCCGGTGCCGCCACCTGCCACCGTGAGCGTACCCGAGCGTGTCGGAGCGAACGTGAATGCGCTACCGGTGTTCGTGATGTTGAGGCCGATAGTGACGCCGTTGTTCGTGACAGATGATGTTGCGAATGTAATCGCACCGGTCTGTGCGGTGCCACCACCGGTCTGCTGAATCGACGAGACACCGTTATTGATGGACGAGGTGGCGGTCCAGGTCGGAATACCGTTTACGACAGCGAGAACAAATCCGTTCGTGCCGGTACCAAAGAGCGTCGAGGTTGCGAATGCGACGACGTTTCCGGTCGCGCCCGTGTTGTTGCCCAGGATAGTGTTTGCTCCAACCTGAACCAGTTTGTTAAGCGCAACGCCGTTGGTGGCAAGGGAGAGCGTTCCGGAAGAGCCGCCAACGAGTGCGCCGAGAGTACCTGAGTATGAGAATTCAGACGAAAGAGTCTCGGATGTGGTACCCACTGAAGTGAGACCGTTCGTGCCGTTTCCATAGAGAATTTGCCCTGCGGTGAAGGAGGTCTGGCCGGTTCCCCCACCGGCGACCGTGAGGGTGCCGCCGATGGTAGGTGCGAAAGTGAAGGCACCTGCGGTGTTGGTGATGTTGAGACCGATTGTCTGGCCGTTAGTCGTCTGCGACGACGTTGCGAACGTGACTGCACCCGTCTGTGCAGAACCGCCACCAAGCTGCTGAAGTGAGAGGAGGCCGGTGTTGGTGATGGTGAGGCCAGAGCCGATGATTGCCTGCCCTGCTGTGACGCTTATGCCTGAGCCTGAAGCGACTGTGCCGGTTGCAACGCTCTGGTATGAGGTTGCCCCTCCGTAGATAAGCTGGCCCACTGGAGCAGTGGTAGTGCCGGTACCGCCACGAACAATCGTGAGTGTTCCGGTCGTGTCAGAGAGCGCGATGCCGAGCGATGAGGTCGCGTAACCGATGAAAGTATTACCCGGTCCACCGATAAGGAGCGAGGAGGAAGCGATGGAGGTAAGGCCCGTGCCGCCCTTAGTGACACCGAGCGTGCCGCTGATGGTGGAGAGCGTTGTGGTCGCGACCCAGGTTGGCTTGCCATTTGCGAGCGCGAGTACGAAGCCGTCCGTCGAAGACGCTGCGCGAGCGAATGTCGTTGCCGTGTCTGCATAGAGGATGTCACCCGGTGTGTAGGATGCGAAGCCGGTGCCGCCTCCTGCTGCAGTGAGCGTACCAGAACGCGTGGGTGTGAAAGTGAATGCGCCGCCGACGTTCGTGACGTTGAGACCAATCGTCACGCCATTATTCGTAACTGACGAAGTGGCGAACGTGATGGCACCCGTCTGTGCGGAGCCGCCTCCTGTCTGCTGAAGCGACGTAATGCCAGTGTTGGTGATGGTGAGCTGACCAGCAGCGAATGAGGTAGAGATACCCGTACCTGCAGCGTACGTTGTCGTTGCTACCCACTGCGGCACCCCGTTATTCCAGGTGAGGACCTGGCCGCCATTCCCCAGACCGAAGAATGTACTCGTTGCGATTGTCGTTACGTTACCCGTTGCACTAGTGTTGTTTACGAGTACTGAGTTCGCGGCAATCTGTGCGAGATTCGTGAGTGCGACACCGTTGGTTGCGAGCGAGAGCGTGCCATTAGTACCGCCGACAAACGTACCGAGCGTGCCTGAGTAATTGAACGCGCCAGAGACTGCAATTGATGAGGTTGCTGCCGTTGCGAGCGTTCCGTTATTTCCATAGATGACTCCCGAGAGCGAGCTGAGTACTGGTGCGTTCGTAAAGGTTTGCGTACCTGCCCACGTGTTCGAGGTGGTAGTGCCGAAGGCGATGCTGACCGTATTACCGGTGTTTACGAGCGGATACGTAAACGTGAGTGCTGCCTGCTTGTTGTTGAAGGTGGTCCAGTCGGAAGATGAGAGGAGGCCACGTGCAGATCCTGACGCGGTCGGCAGATTGAAGGTGATGGTCGAGCCCGCGCCAGTGATGGTGAAATCGGTGCCTGCAGTTGAGGTAGCGAAAAGCGCGGTTCCGCTAGTCGTCTGGCCCACTGGACCGACTGCGAGGACGCCAGTGTTCGTGATAGTGAGACCAGCGCCGATGACCGACTGCCCCGCCGTGACGCTTACACCACTGCCTGCAGCAACGGTACCGGTCGCAGCTGACTGATACACGCCTGCCCCACCGCCATAGATGATTTGTCCTGCCGGCGCGGTAGTGGTGCCCGTGCCACCGCGCGCGACCGTGAGCGTGCCAGTCGTATCAGCAAGCGCGATGCCAAGCGAGGAGGTGGCGAACGCAACGATGTTTCCGGTTGCGCCAGTCGGATTCCCCAGAATTGTATTCGCTGCTGCCTGTGCGAGCTTGCTGTACGCTACGCCGTTGGTTGCGAGTGAGAGTGTGCCGGAAGTGCCGCCGACGAGCGCTCCGAGCGTGCCGCTAAACGCAAATTCTGCTGAGAGTGTTTCGCTGGTGGTGCCGACGCTCGTGAGTGCGTTCGTCCCGTTTCCATAGATAAGCTGTCCGGAAGTAAATGAGCTCTGGCCCGTACCTCCCCTGTTTACCGCGAGCGTACCAATCCATACCGGCGTGAAGGTATGCGTGTCGCCTGCGCTCGTGATGGTGAGACCGAGGTTGGTGTCAGATGATGTTGCAAACGTCTGTGTGCTTCCCGTCTGCGCGCTTGAATACTGCCCCTTAAGTGCGGTAATGCCGCCACCGGCACCTGCGTCAGCACCGCAGGAGAACTGTCCGGTGGTCGAGTTGTAGAGCAGCTTATCGCTCGAGAACGAACAGGAGGTTAGACCGCCGCCGCGTATCGACGTTGAGACATAGAGGTTCGTCGTCGTTGCGTTCGTGGTAGTTGCATTGCCCGAGACTGTGAGATCACCCGCAATCGTGGTCGAGCCTTGCGCAATGAATCCACCATTAAACGTCTGGAGCGACGACCACGCATTTGTGGTGGTCGTACCGAACGCGAGCGAGACGGTGTTCGCTGAATTCACGAGCGGATACGTAAACGTGAGTGCTGCCTGCTTATTGGTGAAGGTGGTCCAGTCCGTTGAGGAAAGCAGACCGCGATTCGATGCGGAGGCAGTCGGGAGGTTGAACGTAATGGTTCCAGCGGATGCAGTGACTGTGAAGTCAGTACCTGCAGTCGAGGAAGCGACGGTGACGGTTCCAGTCTGTGTCTGTCCAGTAGGGCCAATGGCGAGGACGCCAGTGTTTGAAATAGTCAGGTTCCCTGCTGCGAACGACGTTGAGATGCCGGAACCAGCGGAATAAGTAGTCGTCGCGACCCACTGCGGTGCCCCGTTATTCCAGGTGAGAACCTGGCCGCCTGCCCCAGTACCGTAGAGCGTCGTCGTTGCGACCTGATAAAGCGCGCCGTTGTTCGCGCCGACAAGACCCGAAAGCGTTCCGAGTACCGGAGTATTCGTGAAGGTCTGCGTGCCACCCCAGGTGTTACTCGTTGAGGTGCCGAACGCAAGCGAGATGACGGAGCCCGATACCTGTACCGGGTAGGTACCCGTGTAGGTCGTACCCGAGTACTGCGGGATGTTGAGTGTATTACCTATAAAGGTAGCCGCACCAGAAGTACCTGTCGTGGTGAGCGTAATAGGGGCCTGATAGTCAGTACCTGCAACTGCAGTGAGTACCTGGCTCGTACCGTTACCCTTTAGGAGTCCAGTGAGTGTCGTCGAGCCCGTACCCCCGTAGAGAACTCCGATCGATGTCGTTGCCGACACGACGCCATTGTTTACCTGAAGCGGACCGTTGAGAGCACCGATTGCGAGACCACCCGTGAACGAGTTGAGTGCGGTGAAGACGTTCGTGGTAAATGTTTTCGCAATGGTGCTGGATGCACCAACAAATGTATTTACGAGCGAGTCGTTGTAGTACTTGTTCGTCGAGCCCTGCGCAAGATTGTCGGTCGTTTTGGTAGTCAGCCAGTGGTCGCTCGAGGTGGTGGAGTAGAAGTATCCCTTTGAAATCGTATCGAGGTACGTTTGCACGCGTGCGTCGGTGAAGTAGAGATTCGAACCCTCTGCGAGGTTCGAAGTCGACTTGGTAGTCAGCCAGTGATTCGCTGACGTGGTTGAGAATGCGGCACCTTGGTTCTGCGTGAGGAAGTAAGACGCGGAGGTGGAGGAGAACGCGTTACCCTGGTTTTGAGCTAGGAAATAGGCCGCACTAGAGGTAGAGAAGAGGTCACGCTGACTCTGCCAGAAATCGGCAGATGTGGTTGCAAAGAAGTATTCCTTCGCGACGGTGTTGAGGTACGTAGCGACGCGACCGTCAGTATAAAAAAGTTTCGAGCCCTCGGTGATATCCGAGGACGAAATGCCGAGCGTTGATGTTGCGGCGAGTGCATACCCGCCTCCGCCATTCCCGAGTAATAACTGGCCATACGTCGGCGGCGTTGCAAGACCAGTACCGCCCCGATTGACGCCGAGCGTTCCTATCCAGGTCGGCGTGAAGGTATGCACGTCGCCGGCCGACGTGATAGTGAGTCCGATGTTCGTGTCGCTCGAGGTGGCAAACGTCTGAATCGCTCCGGTCTGAAGCGATGAGTACTGCCCCTTAAGTCCGGTGAGTCCGCCGCCGCCACTTCCACAATCGATTCCGGTTCCGGACACAACGCCATTCGCATCAACATGCAGACATTCGGTGACTCCATTCAATCCGCCTATGACCAGCGGACCAGAGATAGTGGTCGTTCCGGTGAAGGTTGCCGGACCCGAGGTCGAAGTCGTTGCAAATGTAGCAGTGCCAGATACCGTAAGCGTTGCAACATTCACGGTCGTCGCGTTTACCGAACCACTGAACGTCGAGTTCGTAATCGTCGAACCACTGATGTTCGTGAGATCAACCGCAACCGAATTAGTTGAGCCGGACGTTGCATGCGATACGCCGCGACCATCAAGCACCTGCGCGCCAACCTTCGCTACGATGTCTTTCAGTGCGGAAGAAACGTAGGCCGCAACGTACGCATTTACGTATTCAGTCGAAGCGCCGTTTACATAGAACTGCTGGTAGATTGCCTGCGACGTGTTGCCGTACGCCATTGTTCGGGGCGACATCTGCGCGGTCGAAGTGGCAGGCACAAGCGCGAGGTCATGACCGAAGCCGAACGCTCCTCCGAGCCGAGCAGCTTCGCGATTGAGCGCCCCATCGAGTGCAAATTGAGTGCTTATCGGATGCAGGTTCGTCAAAATAAGCAGTAAAACCGCCACTCCTGTAGCACTCCGGTAGAACCAAATACCTGAGGGCGTAGGAGAGTAGGGCGACGGGACGACAGGAGTTGCAGGAGCAGGCGCTTCGACCGTGACCAGTGGCGCCGTGAATACCGGCGCAGCCTGAGCAAGTGTTTGCTTGCGTGTGCGAGAGAGCTGCTCAGCCAACTCGTGCTTGCGCACCTCCTGCTCGCGGATGAACTTGAGAAGCGAGTGGCGATTGATGTGCCACGCGCGACCGACCTGAACTCCTTCGACCTTTCCTTCGCGGCAGAGGCGCGCGAGATAGTCCTGATGGTATCCGGATGTCTCCGATGCTTCCCTATTTGGGATGAAGTTTGTATCGAGCGAGGGAGGCATGTAAAGTTCCGACTTCTCTATATTTTAGTAGAGATATCGGATGCTTCGAAGCATTTCGCTGGGTATAACTTTCATCTGCAATTCATCTTTCTAAGAGCTACCGCGAGAGCGAAACTCACGTGCGTTCGCTCATCGACACATCTACGTTCACTTACGCCCATCTCAACGTACAGTAATGCGATTTTGATGGCGTATAAGACCTTTACAGGGCTACTGTGGCTGTCATCTGCGGCCGCAATCAGCTTATTGTGTGCAGAAATGAGGAATTACAACGAAGTGCGTACATTCATGCAGTAAAGAATATTGTGCGAACTTTATTTCCTCTGTTGCGAGTAACACTGAGGGTTATTCAGAGCGTTCGGGTCCTCATCGCGGTAACTTTCATTACCGTATGAGTTCGTTGATCGACTCTGAGTAGAAATCCGTGCCGCACAATTCTTAGTTCCTACACCCAAACTCCACCAGAGGCCTTATAACGCCTTATAGAGCGTACTGCCCTACCAAGCTATAAGAGCCCCGCATGATTCTTGCAGCGCCTTTTTTGTATGGTTTTCAAATCACCTTCTCCCTCTGGTATTTATTCTATCTCGTCTCTACGAGATGAGATAGAGCCTACCTGTTGATATCTACGACGTTAGTGCCTGTGAGGAAGTTAGTCACTGGATTTGCCCATCCCCCGCTACCTACCCATGCGTCGATTGCTCCTGAGCCTAGGGTGGCTATTACTATTGCCAGTCCTGCAGCAGATATAAGGAGTGCGTTCAGTATCAAATTCCGTTTCTGCGGGCGTTCGACTGAAGCAATCTGCCTTGCCGAACGTCTTTGAGGACGCTCTTCAATGACCTCCTGATAGTCCTCCTCGCGTCGTTGTAGGCGTAGCGGCTCTCCCATCGTGTACGAGGCTTCTCGCCTCATCACGGGCGGTTCCGGGCGAATGCGGGCTATATGTATGGGTTCAGCTTCCTCTTCTACCTCTGTTTCTACGAAATGGTCAGCCACCTCAGACGTTTCTAGTACGTCATCTTGGGTAAAGGAAGGCTCCTCATGGTCCTCAAGGAGCATTTCGCTGGCATCGGGAAGCGCTTTTTCCTCCTTATTTCCTTGGGTTTGGAACCATTCCTGCCACGCTGACTGCATATCAGTAAGCGTAGAGCGTACCTCTGGGGTCACGGATGCTGTAGAAGTTGGCGGCGCGGAGGTGAATTCAGCAGGTTTAGGCGAAAGTTCAGGTACGGTCTGTGCCGGCTCTGCGATGTAGCGAGGCGTCTCCCACGCAGTCTGCGGCTTAATTTCAGCCTTTACTTCCTGATCTTTCTTATCTTCCGCCCCGAATCGATGCTCGAGTATTGATGATTCGAGGACATACCAATTGCGTCCCACAAGGCGGGCATCGATGCGCCCTTCGCGACAGAGCTGACCCACATAATCCTTCGCGTAGCCGGTTACCTTAGCCGCTTGCTTCGACGAGAGATACTTCTTGTTGTCTAGGGTTAGCTCATCCATAAAGAGAGTATAAGGCTATCTTGTCTCGTTTTAAATAGGTTGTGAACAGTGGGCAAAAAAATGGTGCGTAACTAAGCTGCATATTACTTCTCCAACTCTTCAACGAAGAGGTCTCGAATGAGGGCTGGATTTCCCGCGCCCTTGGATGCCTTCATGCCCTGCCCCACCAGGAACTGGAGCACGCTCGTCTTACCCTCCCGGTACTCCTGCGCCACCCCAGCATGGTCCACAAGCACACTCTGCACGATACCCCGAAGGGCTTCTGGATTGCTCTCCTGCATGAGCCCCTTGGCCTCGGCGATAGCGAGCGCAGAATCACCACCCTCGCTTACCAGGACCGCGAGGACATCCTTCGCAGCACGAGAAGACAGCGTACCGTCTGCAATCATGCGTACGAGTTCTGCGAACGCTGCTGGGGACGGAGGTGCCGACTCGCCCACGTCATTCACGAGGTAGTTTGCTGCAATGCGAATCTGCTCGGGATTGCCACCGACATGCGCTGCGAGCATATCGAAGTACGCACTGCGTTCGAGTGATAGCGCGAGCGTAGCAGCGTCTTCCTCTTTGAGACCGAGACCTTCGTAGCGTGCACGGCGCTCTCGTGGCAACTCAGGAAGCGACGCTCGCAGCGCCTCTGCACTCCAGTCAGTCATATCGGAGAGCACGAGCTTCGGGAGGTCAGGCTCCGGGAAATAGCGGTAATCAGCACTACCCTCCTTCACGCGCTGACTGAACGTCTCCTGCTTATTCTCATCCCACCCTCGCGTCTCCTGGATCACCTTCCCTCCCTCTTCGAGCAGACGTATCTGCCGTTCGACTTCGTATGCAATAGCACGCTCAACGGAACGGAATGAGTTTAGATTTTTTACTTCGACCTTCGTGCCGAACGTATCATCTTTCGAGACGGAGATATTGGCCTCAACGCGCATCTCGCCCTTCTCGAGATTCGCATGCGACGCACCGAGTGTTCGCAGCAGCAGCTGTAGCTGGCGCGCGAAATCTCCTGCCGTCTTCGCGTCGTGGATGACTGGCTCGGTGACGAGCTCCATGAGCGGCACGCCAGCGCGATTGAAGTCGACGACGGATACACCTCCCTCGTGCGACGAGCGTGCGGTGTCTTCCTCAAGATGCACGCGAGTGATGTCGACGCCGTTCAGACTTCCTCCGGCGACGAGCGGATAT
The DNA here is from genome assembly GCA_964398815.1 of uncultured Candidatus Saccharibacteria bacterium. Classification (GTDB taxonomy): domain Bacteria; phylum Patescibacteriota; class Minisyncoccia; order Phycocordibacterales; family Phycocordibacteraceae; genus C7867-001. The sequence goes on along the minus strand of CAYNNZ010000003.1, from coordinate 54,172 downwards.
TCGTACTGGCTAATCTGATACCCCTTCGGAATGTCGGGATAGAAATAACTTTTGCGATCAAACTCGGTGTAGTCCGCGAGCGTTGAGCCGAGTGCAGTGCCGACTCGCAGCACATGCTCGACGGCTCGCTTGTTGATGGTCGGAATCGTACCTGGGTGCGCCATGCACACCGGACACACGTTCACGTTCGGACGTGTTTCCTCGGGGTCATTTGCCGAGTCGCAGAACATCTTGGTGCGGGTATCGAGTTCCGCATGTACCTCGAGGCCTATAGTGGGCCGATAGTCGCTCATTGCCCCCATCTTGCACCGGGGCACCCCATTGCCGCAAGCGGCCCTACTCCTTCCGCAACTCTTCCGTAAGCCGGTCCGAGAGCTTCTTCACGAGGTCGGAATCAAGTATGGAAAGCGGAATCACGTCTGTACCTGCGGCTTCCGAAAGGGCCTTGAGGGCCTTTTCCTGCTCCCCTTCTGCGAGGACATCCACCTTCGAGAGCACCACAAGCTCGCGCTTCTCGGCGAGACCTCGTCCAAAGGTAGTGAGCTCGTTTCGTATGGCCCTATACGCTGAAACTAGGTCTTCTTGTTCAGCCGAGACGAGATGCACAAGGAATCGGTTGCGTTCTATATGCTTGAGGAAGCGAGAACCGAGGCCTTTGCCCGACGAGGCTCCCTCTATGAGTCCTGGAATGTCAGCGAGGATGTACCCGTAAAAGTCCCCGAGGTTAGGGTCGAGAGTGGTGAAGGCATAGTTCGCCACCTTCGAACGGGCGTTCGTGAGCTCGTTCAGGAGAGAGGACTTCCCTGCGTTCGGGAAGCCGATGAAGCCCACGTCTGCGATGAGCTTGAGGCTTATTTCGATATCCCCAGCCTGACCCGGCTTACCCTCGCGAGACTGGAATGGATTCTGGTTCACCGAGCTCTTGAAGTGAGCATTACCGAACCCTCCCACACCTCCCTTGAATACCACCTCTCGCTGTCCTTCGGAGAGAATCTCGTAGGACTCGTTCGTCTGGGGCACGCGCGCAACAGTCCCTACCGGGACCTTGAGTATCACGTCTTCCCCATCGGCACCGTGCCGCTCGTTGTTCTCGCCGTTGCCTCCTTTCTCGGCGCGGAACTTTTTTGTGAATCGATACTGGGCGAGTGCAGCAAGGTCGCGCACTCCCACGAGTACGACATCGCCACCGCGGCCGCCATCGCCACCGCCCGGTCCAGCTTTCGCCTTCTCCTTGGTATGCATCCAGCGAACGACGCCGTCGCCACCGCGGCCGGCGGTTGCATGGAGGATTACGTGGTCTATGAGTGCCATTGCTCTCACCCTATCACAGGACGCTAAATGACGAACCCTTCCGGGTGGAAGGGTTACTCGACGATGCTCCAACCCTGCGCGAGCAAGGGTTCCGCTTTTTTGTATTTGAGTGTCTGCGTTTCTTCCCCCATCCTGATGGTGACCTCGTCGTTGCGTCCGTACTCCTTACCCACCTTTACTACAGGAGCCTGCGGAGCAGCTTCGCCTCCCTCGCTTGCAGCGACCATGGAGCGACGCACGCGTTCCTCTTCTGCACGAATGCGCGAATCATCGGCAGGCATGATCCGTGGAAGCGCTTCACGGATAGCCTGAGCTATATTTTCCTGCATCGTATTAAACATGAGGAGACCTTCACGGCGATATTCGATGAGTGGGTCGCGCTGTCCATACGCCCGTAGCGACACGGAGCGACGCAGGTACTCCATTGATTCGAGGTGCTCGAGCCAGAAGGCATCCGTGACCTGGAGCATGATGCGGCGGATTATTGCACCAAATTGCTCACGACCGAAGGTCTTCTGCTTCTCATGGAATGCCGCGAGCGCCGTCTCATCGCCTCCGATAATCTCAACGAGGCGACCCTCGATGTCTTCGAGCGAGCCGAGGAGCGCGGTGCGACGCTCATGGTAGACCGCGAGACGCTGGGTATTAAGCACATCATCGTACGCGAGCACCTGCTTGCGAGAGTCGAAATTGAATCCCTCAATACGCTTCTGCGCGGTCTCGAGCGATTTGGTTATCATGCCGCTTGCAATAGGCTCGTCGGTGGCAATTTTGAACGTTCCCATAACGTTCTTGAGTACATCTGACGCAAAGACGCGCATCAATTTGTCCTCGAGGGACACATAGAACTGCGTCTCGCCTGGGTCGCCCTGGCGTCCGGAACGTCCGCGCAGCTGGTTGTCGATGCGGCGCGCCTCATGACGCTCGGTGCCGATAACGGCAAGTCCGCCCAGACTCTTCACGCGCTCGTACTCATCTTTAGAGACGGGAGCGCCTCCGAGCTTGATGTCCACGCCGCGGCCGGCGAGGTTGGTTGCGACGGTCACGCGACCGGCGCGCCCGGCCTGTGCGATGATTTCTCCTTCGCGCTCGTGGTTCTTCGCGTTCAGCACCTCGTGAGGCACTCCTGCTCGGGTGAAGTAATCGGCTACCACGTCGTTATCCTCGATAGATACCGTACCGACGAGCACTGGCTGTCCCTTCTCCTGAAGGGCTTTGACTGCACGTGTGAGCGCAGTGTACTTGCCCTCGTTGGTTTGGAAGATGAGGTCATCGTGGTCTATACGGGCCACCGGGCGATTGGTCGGTACGACAACAACGTCGAGTTTGTAGACGGTATAAAACTCCTCTTCTGAGGAGAGGCCCGTACCGGTCATGCCGCCGAGTGCCTCGTACATGCGGAAGTAGTTCTGGAACGTCACGGACGCATAGGTGCGAGTCTCCTTCTGGATGGGCACGCCCTCCTTCGCCTCTATGGCCTGGTGAAGTCCTTCGCTCCAGCGACGACCCGGCTGCATGCGGCCCGTGAATTCGTCGACGATAAGTATCTCCTTATCCTTTACGACATACTCCTTATCTTTATGGAACAGGGCCTTAGCACGGACCGCCGTCTCGAGGTGATGAGCCATCTTCATGCCGCCCTCGGTGTAGAGGTTCTCAATGCCGAGCGCCTTCTCCGCCTTCTCAATGCCTTCCGGTGTCAGCTGTATCGCCTTCTGCTTTTCGTCGACGGAATAGTCCTCTTCCTCGTTCATCGTGCGTGCGATGTCTGCAAACTTCGCATAGAGCTGTTCGGCATCCTCTGCAGGACCAGAGATAATGAGCGGTGTACGCGCCTCATCGATAAGGATGGAGTCGATTTCGTCCACGATTGCGTAATGATGTCCGCGTTGCACCATCTGTCCCGGGTCGTACGCCGTGTTGTCGCGGAGATAATCGAAGCCAAGCTCGTTATTCGTCGCGTACGTAATATGCGCAGCATAGGCCTCCTGTTTTGGGACCGGACGAAGGAAATCGTAGAAGACACGGAAGGAGCCGGTCTCATCACGCGCATCGTCTTCTGACTGCGGCACGTGCGACGGATCATATATATAGGAGCCGCCCGAAGTGACGATGCCGACGGTAAGTCCGAGATAGCCGTAGATTTGTCCCATCCACGCACCGTCACGTCGCGCGAGGTAATCATTCACCGTCACGACGTGCACACCTTTCCCCGCGAGCGCCCGCAACGTTACCGCGAGTGTTGCAACAAGCGTCTTTCCTTCTCCGGTACGCATCTCGGCAATCTTTCCTTTCGCCAGTGCGAGACCACCAATAAGCTGCACATCATAGTGGCGTTCCTTAAGCGTACGACGTGCCGCTTCGCGCACGATGGCGAAGACTTCGCCGACATCCTCATCCTTGGTCGGAAGCCCTTCCGTGCGGGTACGGACGGACTCAAGGCGCTGTGTCAGCTCATCCTGGGAGAGCTTCTCCAACTCGTCAGATAACGAAGCTGCCCGGTCTATAACCGGTTTTGCGGCCTTTACGAAGGCCGCAGATTGATTCTGGGCGAACATCTTCCCGAGGAGGGCCATAGATAGGCACTATACCCCTTATTTACGGCCTCTGGAAGGCACGGAGCCACGATATCTTCTGTGTGGGCCAATGAAAAAACTCCCTTGCGGGAGTCTTTTCATTCGTCTGTTGAAGACTATTTGCGCTTTGCGGACTTGCGCTTGGTGGTCTTCTTTGCGGCCTTCTTGGTCGTCTTCTTTGCGCTCTTGCGCTTGGTTGACTTCTTTGCGGCCTTCTTCTTTGCTGCCATAGGTATAGATAGTTTTCTACGACTGATATTGTCGACCCACCCGCGCAAAGCTAAATAAATTTCGCGCGAATGTGTTCTGTTGTTTATTATTACGCTTTGTAATTATTTTTGTGTGAATTTTTTTTAATGTGTGGATAACTTTGCAAAATTTATTTTCAAAAAAGTTTTTATAAAAAATATTTGTGAGTGCTTCTTGCATTACGTTTCGTAAAAAATTACAAACGCGCTTCGTGTGCACGCAAGAATCTGACTTCCCGTTCAATGCGAATACCCGTTGCGCGCTCGACGCGCGCTTCGATATCGCACGCAAGCGCATCTACGTCAGATGCATGCGCACCCTTCCCTGCCACAAGCACGAGTGGCTGATTGCCGAACAGAAATGCTGGACCAAGTTGATACCCGCGTAGACCCAAGAATTTATCGAGAATGAACGCAAGTGGAATCTTTACTTGTCCAGGCACCGGATAGCGCGGGATGCCCCCGTACGGTGCCGCTTCGCGCTCATACTTCTTCGCGAGCTCCTGATATTTTTCCTCAGATACGATTGGGTTTTTAAAGAAGGAGCCGGCCGTACCGTATTCGCGGAGGTCCGGAAATTTGCGACCACGCACTTCTCGCACGGCACGGCCGATAGCGCTCGGGGTTGAGAGGTCGGTGCCCTTCTCGCGGAGCGCGACCAGGTCAGCATATTCGACGTGCGGTACGCCGGCCGTCGCAAGCCGCAGCGTCACGGAGGTGATGACAAGTTCCGGCTCATGCTTGAATCGGCTATCTCGGTATGAGAATCCGCATTCAGCATTCGTGAATGTCTTATAGGTTCGCTCTCGCACATCATACGCAGTGACCTCTTCGAGCGCCGCGCGCATTTCTGCTCCGTATGCGCCGATGTTCTGGACAGGCGCTGCGCCGACCGTTCCTGGAATCCCTGCGAGATTCTCAATCCCCCAAAGTGCTCTATCAGCGCACTCACTCACCAGTAGGTCCCACGACACGCCAGCGCCAGCGGTGACAAGCGCGGTTGCGCCTTCAGCACGGAAGGAGAGCCCGGAAATGCGCATGAGGAGAATCGCTCCGTCATAGGCAGCATCTTCTGCGAGCACATTGCTCCCTTCCCCGAGAACGACATACGCAAGACCGCGCTCGCGTACAAACGCGAGCGCGGTCTCTATATCTGCTTCGCTATCGATGGAGAGAACGTAGCGCGCCACTGCGCCGACCTTAAGCGTCGTGAGAGTGGACAGCGCTACGTTCTCCCGCACCTTCATTAGTTCGGTAGATGCTTTACGAACTCGGCTGCCTGCGCCGCCATTTCAGGATGCTCGGCGACTGCTTTCGATACCTCCAGGCGCGCCTCGGCGGTGCGTCCTGCGGCAGCGAGCGCTGCGGCGAGTCGGAACCGGGATTCTGGCGAGCCATTCTGCTTACGGACCTGTTCCTGTAGCACGAGGATGAGGTCGGTGTAATCCTTCGCCTGATAGTACGCGAGGACGAGCGCTTCGTTATCGATGGTAGTGGTGCCCGTACGCTCAAGCAGCTGGGCACGACCGCCCTCGAGGTCCCCTGCCGCAATCGTACCGGCAGCAGCGTATGCCGCGAGCGCTTCGAACGATGGGTCTACTGAGTATGCGAGGTCAAAGGCTTCCTTCGCCTTCGCGAATTCGCCTACCTGCCAGTACTCAATGCCTTGCTCGATGAGGATGGACTGTTTGCGAGGAGAGAGCTGATGCGCAATGGCAATCTGCTTGAGCGCGCTCGTATAGTCACCCGTCACACGATAGCCAAGTGCGTACTCGAGGCGCAGGCGCGCGTCATTCGGTTGAGACTCAATCTCCTTACCCATCTCATCAAGTGCGAGTCCGGTCACCTGAGCGAGTTCCTTCGTCGGCGCGCTCGCGAGCGCTGCTGCGATATTACTCGAGAAGATAACCAACTGCTCACGGACCTCCTGCTTGGCGAAAGTCGGCTCAGCGAGTGCCTTCTGGAAGTAGGCGACGTTCGGGCCGAGGTCATTGCTGGTGATGCTAATAGCGCGAACGAGTGAGTATGCTGCCGCAATGTTCGGAACGTTTACCACCCAGATGAGCGCAATGCCAAGGACCGCTGCGACCGGAAGCGCCATCTGAAGCGTCGGTTCGCCGGCGTTCGGCATGGCCTCGAGTTTCTTCCATGGTTTGCTGCGCGCGGTGTGCGCAGTCGCGAGTATGGCTGCGAGCGGCACATAGGTAAAGAGGTTATCGAACACCACAATGCCCTGAATGCCATAGGCTACGAGTGCAGAGATGAGCAGGATGCGCTCCTCACGCGATGCCCCGCCCCGATAGAGGGCCCAGATGGCAGTTGCGAATGCCCCGAGGAAGAGGAGGAATCCGGGGATGCCGCCTGCGACGAGCCAGTCGATGAACACATCGTGGGCACGATCGAACCACGGCTCCTGCGCATAGAGGGATGGCTCGTAGTACTTATTGAATATGTAATTGAATCCTTCCTGACCCCAACCGAATACCGGACGCTCTGCGACTCCCTTAAGGGCCATGCCCCAGAGGGTCGAGCGCACCGAGAGGTCCTTGAGCGAGATGGAGGAGATGCGGTCGAGTGTAGGCTCAGACTTTACGAACTGACTGTCCTTTATGAGGTAGAATCCTCCCGCCATGAGGATGATGATTCCCACGATGCCGGCCGCTATCTTGCGGGATTTCCCTCCTGCTTCTACCGCCCAGAGAATGCCGCCCACGAGGCCTGCTCCGACAAGGCCGAGTACGGCACCGCGCGTTGCAGTGAAGAAGATAATGATGATTTGGAATGCGGCAAGGACGAGAAGTGAGTAACGCATCCACTCCTTAGATTCAAGCGCCTGCCAGATGGTCACTGCCGCAGCGAAGAGAAGATATGCCGCGAGATATGCCGCGTTTCCAAATGTACCGTCGACGCGCACCCCTCCCTGATGGATGGTGATTGCGCCTGAAAGCTGGAGGAGGCAGTAGCAGCACAGGAGCGCGGAAGCGCCGATGAAGGTGAGCCACCACTTGCGCCAAAGCTTATCGGTCGAGAAGACCGCGCCTGACACGAGGAAGAACATGAAGACGTGTATGAGCGTGACCCAGCCCTCCATGCGCTCGAAGTTGCTCCAGAGCGCCTTATGCGGATTCATGCCAGCGAGGTCCGCAATAAGCATCCAGAGGATAAACGCGCCATAGAGGACGAAGACCCATGAGAATCGCGGACGGTACCGTGCATCGGCCATCGCGAGGACTACGTAGCCAGCGAGCGCTATTTCAGCGAGTATGCGGAACGCAAATCCCTTTCCGGTTATGAAAGGGAAAAATAGGTCGTTCGCGACATAGAGCGGAATGAACGGGATGATAAACAGCGGCACATACACGGCCCAGCGGGCTAAGTCCTTCATGGTCATATGGGCAGATGATACCACCCCTGCCACCATCCCCTATGCCAGGCGGTTACAGGCTAGGTACTCGCCTCCCAAGGGAGGCGGGGCTACTATATAAGGAATATGCATGCCCGCCTCGAGCGTCTCCTCCGATGGAGCGAGCGCTATTTTAAGACCGACATGACCTATGCCATAAAAGGTATAGGTTGGCTGACTATAAGCCAGATTGGCATTGCACTCGTGGCTTTCGGTTCCTCGATCGCGTTTGCTCACTTCGTTTCAAAGGAGACATACGGCACCTATCGCTTCCTATTGTCGGTCTTTTGGACCCTATCTGCGTTTTCCTTAACCGGCCTCTCGACTGCAGCAACTCAAGCAATCGCACGCGGAGACGAGGGAGTCTACAAACGGTCGTTTAAGCTCACGGTGCTCGGCAGTCTTCCCATCTCTCTTATCTCGGTGCCTGCATCGGCCTATTATTTCATTCAGCATAACCAGACACTCGGATTCGGACTCCTTTTGATCGCGCTCGTCGGTCCATTCATGCAGGCCAGCTTCCTGTTTGGCATATACCTCGAAGCCAAGCGGGAATTCCGCCTCTATTCACTCTTCGGAATAATTCTGAACCTATTCCCCGCACTCCTTCTTCTGGGAACCATGTTCGTGTCGCAGGACCCTTTGGTCTTCTTCGGAATCTACTTGCTCGGCAACGTTATTATTGGACTCCTATTTGGATTGTGGGTCTATAAGCGGTTCAAGCCCAATACTAAGGAAGCTCCTGATTTCTTCCGTAACGGAAGTCATTTCAGTGCCATGAACGTATTGGCGACTATCTCGCAGCAGATAGATAAGCTCCTAGTATTCCACTTCCTTGGTGCTGCCCAGCTTGCGGTGTATACATTTGCCCTCGCCTTCCCGGAACAGATCAAGGGACTGCTTAACAATATTGCGACCCTCGCATTTCCAAAGTTCTCGCAACGTACTCCACAAGAAATTGAGGCAAACTTGTGGCATCGTTTGGCGTATTACACAGGATTTCTGGCACTAGCAACGATATTTTATGTTGCACTGGCACCGCTTTTTTTCCAACTTTTCCTACCGGCCTATACAGACGCGATATGGTATTCGCAGCTGTTCGCACTCTCTCTTATGTTTGTCTCAAATACGATTCCACTCACTGTTCTGCAGGCACAGGCCGCTAAACGAGAGCTCTATATCTTCAACATTGCATCCCCCATTGTGCTCATTGGAACGTTAGTGGCGTGTACCATTTTCTATGGCCTGCTCGGCGTAATTGTCGCGCGCATAATTGGCCGTGTATTTAACCTCATATTGCTGAGCGCGCTGGTGAAGTATCACTCGGTGCGTACTACACCTCAACTAGCTCCTTCCCAGCAATAAGCTCTGCTTGGGCGAGCTGGGAGCCGCGCTTAAGTTTATGCTCATTGTCATAAAATGCCTGGACGGGGTCGGCAGGAGCCAGACTCCCAACAAGGTTATTCCGCACGAAGAAGGTATTCGCGCCATTCGAATCACACCCGAGGAAAGTGTACCCCTTTCGCTCTCCCAGTTTCTTGAGTGCTTGTACCGAGACGCCGTGGTAGAGACCGAGTGGATGTTCTGCATAGGCGTTGAAGTCCGCACGATACGGCACTGTGATTGATGCGGTCGGTCCAAACGTTGCGTTGTATTCGATAACGGCCACCCGCGGCGTAATAGACTCAATGGCTTCCCACACCCAATAATCGTTACCGTCTATATCTATGGACAGAAGGTCGACTTCTCCCTGATGTCGACGGCCCGCAAGGAGCGTTTCGATATTTTCTCGCGTTACGAACTCCTGCCTAATCTCCAGCTGCTCGTACTGTGACCACGGGAGTAAGTACTTAAAGAAGAGACGAGCGGATGAGATATTTTCTCCTGAACCATCCATAAGCAATCCTGCCCATCCAAAGTTGAGAACGAGATTAGCTGCGAGGCACTCGCGGCCGCTTCCTGCACCAAATTCTATAAATGTTTTGGTACTGGTTCCTATTTTCGAAAAAAGCCACATGAGGATACCGTCCTCGCCATTTTGAGAATAAATGCGCTGCTCGTGCTCGTTGATTTCACTGTGGGCGACCGGCGCATACAGAGGTAGTCCCGGATGCGACGTACGGAGCGCGAGCGTACTTACCCCACGAATGGACTTCTCCATCATAAACAATCGCCACGTAGTGCTACGCAGGTCCTCCGTGAGAAGGTAACGAATATTACGGAGGAGTGTACGTATCATGTGGGCTGAGTAAGGAGGTAGATATAGAATCCGCTAACTTTTACGAGCGTGAACTGCGAGAGGTCCATCAGTGGTGTCGCGCTGACAATGTACTCTACCCCATAGTCTTTGAGAGTGCTTGTCTTTGCTGCACTCATGAGTTGGTACCTCATATACAGCTCATCGAAATAGGCCTCGCCGCGGTCCGTGACGGCATCAGGAATGATGTCGCCACAGTGAGGAAGATGGAGCGCGCGACATAGTGCGACCTCGCGATTATGGACCTTGAAGTGATGCACGGCATTCCCTACCCCCGCATACAGCCTGAAGTCCGCTTTCAGCTGGTCTTTGGTGAGATTCGAGAATATCCGTGATGCGAGGTACCGGTCCTCTACTTCCCTATCGGGAACGAGGTAGAGACCTCCATCGGGCTGGAACAAAACGAAGTCGCGGGTTGCGACCGGTATGTAGTACGACAACTTATCGTCAGCGAGCACGACAGAACCAGGAGGAGTGTTTTCATTCAGCCAGGTCAGCACCTCCTGATATGACTCGCCTCGTAGATATTCATCCGAACGATTCTGCACACTCACGAGATTCCCCAGAAGCAGGAGCATCAGGGCGCCGGAAACAACAAGTGCGATCGAGCCATTTCTGTCAGTGCCCTTTTCGGAAACGAAATAGAACGCAGCGCAAGATACGGCGAGTGCTCCCCATAACTCAACGAATCGACCCATATGCACGGCAGTTTCGAGATCTTTGCCCGTAATGACATTGCTGAATGATGCGATAACAAGCGCCGCACCAGTGAACGTGAAGAACATACTGTTCGGTCGCGTAAGCACCTTGCGACCAGCAATCAGTACGAGAAGAAAAGCAATGACAGTAAGTCCAAGATTCAGTACTGCTGCAGCGCCAAACGTGTGGGTCGCGATATACCCGATACGAGTTACCGTCTCCCAGTAGTCGGGATTCTGAAGTTGTAGATAGGTATACCAAATTATTGGTGCGATGAGGAAAGCTATTACGAAGTCAGCGACAGCTAATGATAGATACCGTTTGCGTGCGGGTGTGAGGAACATTACGTGCGTAAGTCCGATGACTATCGTGACTATCTGCCACAGATAGGTATACAGATAGAACGTAAGCGCGCTTGAGACGACGAGGAGTGCGAGCCGCTTCTTGCTCGCCGGGTTCTGCAGCCACGTGAGATATCCGAGCAAGAAAAAAAGGAAGGACGGGAACACTACTTGCATCGCAACTGGACGCAGAAGGAACCAGTACGCTGTCAGGAGGAGCGCGAGCACACCTGCCATCTGCCATTTGGACGAGAGCCCAAGAAGCCTCAGGAGCATCAGTGACAGCGCCACGAACAGCGCTGTCGAAAGCGCAAGGTTCAAAAGCGCCGCAGGAACAAGCGGGAGATGCAGGAAGAGTGGAATGCTGGCAATCCAGTCGGCACCGAAGAAGGCAGAGGCCATCGCATCTGCGTGCTCTTTGAAGTACGGGTTACCGATGAAGGGGTGGCCATCTGCTACTGCCTGCATGCGAGCGTAGTAGTACCCGCTATCGTCCATAAGCTCAGGCGGGACCGTGAACGATCCGTGATTCACCACCGCCAACACACCCCACGGGGCGACCATAAGAAGGACGCAAATGCCGATAAAGATACTCGTCACCTTGGACTTCATACCTTTCTCGCGATAACGAACATGTTGTCTCCCAGATTAATAGGGAGCGCGATATCGCGCAGGACTGGCAACCCCGCCACCTTCGCGAACCACGAGAGGACACTCCACCCGAGCCAGCCGTGTACTGTGCGGAATATATACGGAAGCGTGAAGTTCTTGCCTATAGTGGTCGTTAGCTCGACCTTGAACCCCTCCTGCGCAAGAAGGTTCGCGATGTTTTTCCTGTCGAAGTAAAAGAGGTGCTCGGGCGGGACAATCAAATGCCATTTCGGCCCCATCAGTTTTGCATACGGACTCCCGGCATCAGGAGTATTAATGACGAGAAGGCCATGTTCGGCCAAGAGTGCGTGCGCCTTCTTAAGTTCCGCACGAGGGTCGGTCACATGCTCGATGAGGTCGAGCATCGAGATAACATCATACGTTCCGGACACTTGATCGAGCGTGCCGGTGGTCATCTCGATACCCTTGTCTCTCCCCTTCTGGGCAGCAAACTCGGATATCTCGACACCCGCGACCGTAAAGCCGTCTGTGCGTGCAATATCAAGGAAGAATCCAGTTGCAGCGCCGACATCCAGCAAGGATTTTGCCTGGGGTGAGAGTTTGCGGACGTGCTGAAGGTATTTCTTGAACGCACCCACCATCGGTTCTTTGTCGGCGTCATAGTCAACATATCCGAATCCTTCATCCGCCCCCGCAAAGTAGTTCTCCGCGTAGAGGTCCTCAAGAGCAGTAGGCATGGGGTGCACGTATCGCACGTGACAGACATCGCACACGACTATCTCATACCCGTTCTTGCGCTGATATATCCGCGAGACGTCAGCCGCGCATACTGGACAGGCTATCGGTTCTTGAAGAGAAGTTTCCATGGTGCGATGAGTCCCTCGGCAATAATGTGATTCGAAATCTTCGATTCTCCTTCCCTGCGATTTTTGAAAAGGATAGGCACTTCTGCAGGACGAGCTCCTGCCTTCCACAGGAGATACTTGAGTTCAATCTGGAACGCATAGCCAGACGCATCGAGGCGCGCGAAATCAATCCGGCGCAGCGCATCAGTCGCAATCAGGTTGAATCCTGCCGTCACGTCGTGCACGGGAATGCCGAGAATCGCGCGTACGTAGGCATTACCTCCCGTGGAGAGATACCGACGCCACCCTTCCCATCCCTCGGTCGCTCCTCCCGGAATATAGCGCGAGCCCGTGACCAGTTCGTGGTCCGCTGACTTTGCGAGCAACTGCGGGATGTACTCAGGGTCATGAGAGAAATCTGCATCCATCATCAGTATGTGCGTAACGCTGGGGTCCTTGAGTGCTTCGGCAAACCCATGAAGGTACGCCTTTCCGAGGCCTTCCTTTCCGCTCCGGGAAAGCAACATCACCTGCGAGTCTTTTGCGGCGAATTCCCGTACGATATCTCCCGTCCCGTCCGGAGAGTTATCGTCGATGACCCGAATGCGGGCCTCAGGCACGACCTCGCGCACGCGAGCGATGATGCTCGCGATATTGCCGGCTTCGTTATAGGTCGGTATGAGTATCTCAGTCACGGGCCTGTATGAAGGAGAGTATACCGCGCGCCCGTGCCTCCCAGCTGAAGCGCTCTTCAGCATCACGACGAGCAGAGAGGCGAAGCGCACGCGCCTCTTCAGGGTGGTCCTTAAGTTCTTTGATTGCCTGCGCAAGCGCAGGCACGTCATCCGGAGGGATGAACTTTGCTGTTTCATCAGTAAGAACCTCCCGAAGCGACGGTAGATTCGTAACGATCATCGGCACCCCTGCGGCCATGTACTCGAAAATCTTGAGCGGCGACATGAAGTATCGGTAGTGCTCGAAGTCTGGGAATGGCGCGACCACGATATCAAATGCTGCGAGGTACTGAGGCACAAGGTCATGTGCGACTTTTCCGATAAGGTGCGTGCGATTCCCCACCCCCTTCACCGCAGCGAGTTGCTTATATTCCTCAATATGTGCCGGCTCGCCGCCTACCACGTAAAACTCCACGTCGTCCGGAAGCGCGGCAAGCGCCTCAATGGTTGGTCCAACACCCTTCTCCATCTGCATGGTCTTTAGCGTTCCGACGTACCCAACGAGGTATTTATCCTTTGGCAGCGAAAGGCGATTGCGCACCTCATCGCGCGCCTCATTCACCGTGAATTCGTCGAGCTTCACGCCATCAGGTGCGACCGTGATGCGCTCTTCCGGAAGACCCGACTTTACGTAGGTGTCTTTCATGAACGAGGTGAGCACGACGAATCCTCTCGCGCGTTTCCAGAGACGCTCGTAGACTCCCTTCCCGGCATCCGGCTTCGAGTGCACTTCATATATGAATTTATTGAAGAAAAGTCCCGCAAGATGCTCACGCGTGTAGAGAACATCGTACTTCTGGAATGCGAGATAGAGCTTTGCGGCGACGAAGAATGAGAAGGTCCGAAGATAGAACAGGAATTTACTCTCGCTCCCTGGAAAGAGCTCGAGACATGGGAGTTTCGTTATTTTGAAATTCTTTACGACTCCCGCGTAGTCATACGGGTTCGCATCAATCATTGCCTTCCGGCGAGGCGCAAGGAGCTCAACCTCTGCCCCCGCAAGCGAGAAGGCCTCGCACATCTGGAGAATTTGGAGGACATGCGCCCAGTCATCCGGAATGCGGGTGGCGGTCAGGTAGACGAGCTTCATGGGTTGTCCCTCATCATACCAACATTAGACGTAAAAGGTTGCGGGTCAGTGTTTGACATTTATATATTACCATGGTATCGTATATTGAAAGTTTTTTGGAGCTCAATCATGAAAGTTCAGAAAGTAGCCGTCATCACTGGCGGTGCCTCGGGCATCGGACTCGCTATCACTCGCCTGCTCGCGCGTAAGGGGTGGAATGTCATCCAAGCCGACAAGAATGGGGACGTGTACGACTTCGAGCCGAACACCAACCGGTTCGTCTGTGACGTCAGCTCGCCTGACGACATCGACAACCTCTTCGAGTGGGTGCGAAAAGAGCGCGGACGTCTCGACCTCTTGGTCACATGCGCCGGCGTCCACTCGGCGACTCCGATCGAAAAGACGAGTGTCTCTGAATTCGAACGTCTATCGGACGTGAACATGCGCGGTGTCTGGCTGACGTGCGAAGCGGCTATGTCGCTCCTCATCGAGTCGAACGGTAGCATCGTCACTATCGGCTCGGACGTCGCGCTTCTTCCCGACAAGGACGCCATCCTGTATTCGGCGTCAAAGGCCTGGGTGGTCAACTTCACCAAAGCGCTCGCGCTCTATGGAGCTGACCATGGGTTCCGCGCGAACTGCGTGTGCCCCGGCCAGACGGACACCCCCTTCCTTCATGCCGCGTTCGGCAACGACCGGAAGGCCGTGAGCGCCTGTGCGGCCGTCAATCCCATGAAACGGATGGCGACGCCACACGAGATCGCGAAGGCCATCTGGATGGTGCACGACAACGCGTTCATGAACGGCGCCGTGGTCCCCGTCGACGGCGGCTACAGCATCCAGGCGGTGCAAGAGCCGCCCAAACCCTAATGCCGCCAGAAAGGACGGCAAAAGGCCCCCGAGTCACACGCTCGCGGGGCCTTTCCATATTTGACATACTGCGAAAATAGTGTATTATGCATAAGAACCACTTGATCGTTGCCATTCTGGTGACTTAACCTAGAAATACGAAGAAAGAGAGGGACTCTGTGTCCAAATCCCAAGTGCTTGAACAGTACTACGCGCGCTTCACTCGCCTCTTCAGGGCGGTTGAGGAAGACGACCTGAAGTCGATACGGCCGCACGCCGGCCACGGGTTCTGGGACCACGATGTGCTCGTGGCCCTCTACGCCGCCAACCTGTGCCGCAGCCGCGTGCTGGACGCGAGCGAAAGCCTGGCCTTCGTGGCCGGCCTCATCCACTCCGCGGACCGCAAGGTCGAGCCGGAGCTGGTGCAGGCGACGCTCGAACGCTACCTCGACCTCACCAACTTCAACGAAACCCAGCGAGCGACGGTCCTCGAGGCGGTCGCCCGGCACATGGAGTTCAGGGACAAGAACGTGGAGACGCGTTCCTGGGTCCAGAAGGCTCTCATGGACGGCGACAAGCTGGCCAACATGGAGGCGGCCGTCGTCATCCGCTCCGGCCAGTTCCACCCGCATATCGCGGCGGTCGAGCCCCAGTGGCTCGGTCGGGCGAATCCGCCCGGAGTCCGCTACAACAACCCCACCTCCACCTACCCGAAGCCGCAATCGGTCCTCGATGACCTGCGCGGCTGCCTGGAGTGGGCCGAGGATGGGTGGATGCACTTCGACGAGGCGAAGGACAGGGCCACTGACCTGGCCGACCGACTGCAGGAGTTCATCAAAGACTGTGAGGAGCCCTACGTGAAGACCGGCATCGCCGACTTCCTGGCCATGCGCCGGGAACCGGCGTCAGTCTAGACGTCACCAGAACGGAAAAGGGGCGCGGGTCGACATACCAGTCGGCACGCGCCCTTTCCTTTTATATATGCTTCAAAAACTGCTCAGCGTGCTTGGTCGGATTCTGATACTTCTCCAAATCAGCATCAACCATCATTGCTACGAGCTCTTTGAATGAAACTTTTGGTGTCCACCCAAGCTTCTCTTTGGCCTTGGCGGGATTGCCCTCCAGGTGCGGCACATCAAGCGGACGCATGAACTCCTGCTTCTGCTTCACGTACTTCTTGTAATCGAGACCGACATGCGCAAATGCTGCTTCTGCGAACTCGCGGACGGAATGCGTCTCTCCGGTAGCAATCACATAATCATCCGGTTTCCCCTGTTGAAGCATCATCCACATCGCTTCCACGTAGTCGCCCGCAAATCCCCAGTCGCGCTTTGCATCCATATTTCCGAGATAGATTTCCGGGATGTAGCCCATCTTGATACGTGCGACGCCATCGCTGATTTTCTTCGTCACGAACTCGATGCCGCGTATCGGCGACTCGTGATTAAAGAGAATGCCGGTCGACGCATGCATATCGTATCCCGTGCGATAGTTCTGGGTTACCCAGTGGCCGTAGAGCTTTGCAGCCGCGTACGGACTCTGTGGAGCAAACACGGTCTTCTCGTCCTGAGGACCCGGCGTCATGCCGTACATTTCCGACGTGGAGGCCTGATAAAAACGGGCCTTCGGCGCCATGAAGCGAATGGAGTCGAGCATGCGCGTGACACCGAGGCCGCTCGTCTCTCCTGTCGCAATTGCTTCATCGAACGAAACGCCGACGAAACTCTGTGCGGCGAGGTTGTAGACCTCGTCCGGTTCTGCGGTGCGAAGCGCTGCCATGATGGAGGTCTGGTCGATGAGGTCCATTGGAATGAGCTCGACATCCTTCTTTACATCGAGGTAATGCAGGCGCCAGAAGTTGCGCGTCGAGCTCCTTCGATATCCACCAAATACCTTATAGCCCTTCCCCACCAAGAACTTTGCGAGATATGCACCGTCCTGCCCGGTAATACCTGTTATGAATGCGCGTTTAGCCATGACGTTGAGAATAGCACCTAGTTACGAGTAAGCCAGAAACCGGTCATACCTCCTACAACATGCTCGGTGGCAGTAAAGTGACGTTGCCAATAGGTCTCAAATGTTGCCTTAGTGCGCAGGTGTCCCGCGTAGACCATGGGGGTTCCAGACAGCATCCAAGAGAGGCGGAGGCGGAGGCGCGAGACAAGGCTGCGAAGCGTGAGGAAGCCTGTGGGAATATAGAGAACCTGCTTCACCCCCGCACGCGCGAGCGATGCAAAGATATCCTTCCACTGCCGATCAGTGAAGCCTGCGTCGAGCCGATACATGAGGCAGACCGTCGTGTTCGCATCCGCACGCGCTGTTATCGAAGACCAGTCGGTCGAAGTAATATCGAGCTGAATCACTTCAGCTTCCGTGAATACATTCCGGAGTAGTTCGACAGATTTTGGCGCGTATTCAGAGCACACCACTTTGAGCCCCGAAAGATTCTTCAGGATGTGATATTCAAGACCTGCACCTCCCGAACCAGTCGAGAATAGTGTCGTGATTCCTTTCTGTGAAAGAAGCGAGGCAATGTCCTTCCCGCGTTCGCGTAGCCGCTCGTCCTGTCCGTCTTTGCGTATCGCTTCCTCGTTTACGCGCACCCATTCGTCCCGCGTCTGCGCAATTGAAAACATGGGGTCGCTCTCACGAAGGGCATCCCACGATTCCGGCGAATCGAGCGCCTCGTCTTTAAGCCCCTCCCTTGCTCTGCCACTTGCAAAGACATGGTAGTGAGAAATAGTGAGCGGGAACGGCAATGAGGCCGGTGTATCGAAAAGAAGCGCCTTTGGCATACTATTTTCTTGCGTCGACCAGCTCCTTGAGCCACCCGACCTTTATTGCAGTTGTCTTGCGCAGGTCTATGGTCTCCGCAAATGCGGAACTTATCTTCCCCATCGCCTGCCGCTCTTCGTGAGTTTTCGCGTGAAGTTTTTTGAGGGCTTCCGCTACCGCAGGAATATCATTCATGGGCACCACGAACCCATTTGTGCTTTCGCCTTGGATGACTTTATAAAGTGCACCATTGTCGTAGACCACCACCGGAAGCCCAGCGGCCATGGCTTCAGCAAGTGCAAGGTCGAACCCGCACATGCGCGGCGAATTCGAGAGATTCGTATAGACGTCCACCGTGTGATGCAGCTTCACGAGTTCGATTTCGCTGATGTTGCTGAAGAAAAAGAGCCGGTCTTCAGGAAGTCCCGCCTCCTTGGCTACTTCGCGCCATTTCGCACGATTGCCCTGCCCCCCGCAGATAACTGCTCCTGCATTGATACCCTCCCGCACGAGCCGTGCGACTGCAGTAATAAGGTGGTCGTGCCCCTTACGAAGCTCGAACGAACCGACGGCTGACGTCAGGAACATATCCTGAGGAAGATTGAAATGAGCCCGAAGCTCTTCGCGCGTCTCGGATATGGGCTGACTGAAAAACTCCCAGTCGCCCGTGTCCCAGAATTCCTTGAGGGTGCCCTCTCGCGCGTAGGCACGAAGTTCCACTGAACAGTTGTCCATGCCGAGCACGAGATCGGCCCTGCCGAGAAGCGCCATCCAGTAGTGCTTGCGCTCGAGGTCGGAGAGGAAGCGATTCACGCCCATAGAGAAGTCGCGTACTTCGGAATACACATCAAGTGCAATAGGCACGCCACGACGATTGGCCACTTCGCATGCCATGAACGACTTGATGAGTGCTGCCTCCCCGAGTACGACATCCGGCTTGAAGTCCTCCATCACCTCATCGATATGCACCCCGTATGCGGAATAGAGATACACCTCACGCGGCGCGCGAGGACAAATAGACCGATAGCTCTTCAGTAAAGAAAAGTAGAGCGACGGATTCTTTAAGAAATACTTGATAAGGAAGCCGAGCTTTGCGAGCTTGCCCGGCTGAGTGTTACTGCTGTACTCGAAATAGTAGGTGGCGTTCGCACCCAAATCGTCTGCTCCTTTCGGCTTATACCGCCACGTAATGGCGACTTCGTGCCCGGCCTCGCGCCAGAGACGCGCCGTGGCAAGGATAAGCTTCGGTACGCCTGCATAGGGCGGCGGCATCGAATTTGCCGTGGTGCCGGTTATGAGAATGCGCATAGGTAAAGTATACGACTACGCACGGAACGAGGCCGCGACCTCGTGCATTACCTCACAGACATACGCCTGCTCCTCCTCGCTGATATCCGTGCCGCTTGGAATATAGAATCCTTCTCGACCTGCCTCGCTCGCTACCGGACATTCGCCAGGCATCGTGAGACCTTTTTCGATGAAAATGGTCTGGTCGTTGAACGGGATGAAATCCTCACGGCTCTCAACACCCTTCTCCTTGAGCGCCCTCATGAATTCCGAGCGCCTGCCTTTGAGTGGTCCCTCAAGACGCACGTTATACATCCACCACACGTTCCGTGTCTCGGGTAACTGAATCGGGAGACGCAGTCCTTCGATATCAGACAAGTGCTCCTTATAGTAGGCGGCCATCGCATCCTTGCGGGAAAGAATGTCATCGATGCGCGTCATTTGAGCGCAGCCTATTGCAGACTGGATATTCGTGAGTCGGTAGTTATATCCAATATCCGCGTGCATGAACTTGTTCTCTTTTCCGAACGCAAGCGCCTTCAGATTGCGAGCGCGCTCTGCGAGCGCCGGGTCATTCATGGTGAGCATGCCTCCCTCTCCCGTAGTAATGATTTTGTTCGCGTAGAAGCTGAAGCAGCCGATATCGCCCATCGAGCCGGTCTTGCGGCCCTTGTACTCTCCCCCATGCGCTTCTGCAGCATCCTCGATGACATACAGATTGTGCTTCTTGGCGATAGCGAGAATCGGGTCCATATCTGCCGGCTGGCCGTAGATATGCACGACCATGATTGCCTTGGTCCGAGGAGTGATTTTCGCCTCAAGTAGTGCCGGGTCCATGTTGAGCGTATTCGGTTCCGAATCGATGGCGATAGGTACCGCACCCTGATACAGCACGGCGAAGAAGGTCGCCATATTAGTGAAGGAAGAAACCAGCACCTCATCCCCCTCCCCGATTCCGAGCGTATCGAGCGCAAGATGGAGGGCGGTCGTACCACTTGATACCGTTACTGCATCTTTTGTTCCGCAAAATTCCGCGAATGCCCGCTCGAAATCACCAATGTAATTACCGAAGAAGCCGGAAATCTCTCCTTTATCGAGTGCATCGTTAACGAGCTTTTTCTCGATGTCGCCAAATAGGGGCTTACCGACAGGTACGTGCATACCTTAGGTTACGAGCTTCTCTTCGTCGCCGAGACGAATAACGTCGTTTTCATAGTCTTTTCCGCGGCGAGGACCCTGCGTAAGCGAAAGCGTGACGCAGTCTTCAAGCGCCTTGAGAGCATGACGCTCGTTAACTGGGTGCTTCACGAGGTCGCCAGGGCCGATAATCTGCATCTCCTTTTCACCGTCTGGGCCTGCCTGCGTATAACATTCGAGCGTGCCAGATATCACGTAATCCCACTGAATGCTGTGCTCATGGTAATGGTTCGCGCGTACTGCTCCCTTCGTGTAGGTGATGAGCGTCACCGCATCCAGAACCTCATGCGTAAGAATGTCTTGAATCTTTCCGCGTCCGTCCTCGAAATTAACTTCTGTGTGGATTATTTCCATAGGTTATGCGATGCGGGGTTCAGGGATAGGGATAATGAATTTGCCTCCCGCGTCAGTGAATGCCTGATTGTTCGCCATAATCTCCTTCGCAAAATTCCACGCCAAGAGAAGTGCGTAATCCGGGGCCTCAGTCAGTAGAACCTCATCAGGCACGATAGGGATGCGCCCTCCAGGGGTAACCCGGCCAATCTTGAGGCGGGCCTTTTCGGTTGCGAAGGTGGCATGCTGGGTCGTGATGCCGCAGTAGTTCAGCAGGGTCATGCCCTTTGCGGGGGTCGAGACGATGGCAATTTTCTTGCCCTCTGCTACGAGCTTACTGATAAGTGCCATCAATTGACGACGGTTTTCACTAACTCGTCCTGCGAATTCTTTGAGGTTCTCGAGGCGATTCAGGCCTGTCTCCTCTTCGGTAGCAAGCATGCGTGTGACTGATTCATCTACAGGACGCTGTCCTTTTTTCCCGATATAGACGCGAAACGAGCCTCCGTGTATATCCGTCTCTTCGACAGCGAAGACCTCCCTCCCGAACCGCTCTGCAAACTTCGCGACCGGAGCGAGCGATAGATAGGAAAGATGCTCGTGATAAATCGTGTCGTACTCAAGATGCTTCACGAGATTTCCGAAGTACGGAGACTCGAAAATAAAGACACCGTCGTCCGCAAGCAACTCCTCATTAGCAGTGAATACGGCGTCGAGGTCGTCTATATGTGCAAAGACATTGGTCCCTACGATTGCGGAAGCGGGCCCATGACTTTCTTTCGTGGCGCCGGCACTCTCTGCTCCATAAAAATCGCAGATGGTCGGGACGCCGTTCGCGTTCGCGATTTCAACAATATTCGGTGCCGGGTCTATGCCCGCAACGTTCATGCCGGTGTCACGAAACGATTCAAGTAACGTTCCTACGTTGCTGCCGATATCAACGACAAGCGACTCTTTCGCGAGCCCAAGTCGCGCGACTACCGCCTGTGCAAATTCGTCCCAATGCAGCTTCCCCGTCTTGGTGGTCGAAGACTCATACGGATAATCGAACTGGTAGAGCACGCGAGCATCTACTACATGGGTAAGCTGCGAGAGCCCGCAATCGGTGCATACGGCAACGCGGAGCGGATACCAAATCTCCGGGACATCACGTTCTTCAGGGGTACGAAACTGATCAGCCGGCGGCGTCTGGCCGAGGTCGAGGTACTCCTCAAGATTCTTGGATTTGCACATGCGGCACTCGGTGAGCGCCCGGCACAGCGGCTCGACCGCCTCCCGCTGGATATCTTTCATTGAAGCCATATCTGCAGATTCTATCTTGATTATCCTGCTTGCGCACCCAGAAGCCGAGAACGCAGTTGGGCCGCCAGCTGCGAGGAGAATGAGTCCATACGCAGGTACTGGCGGTATGCCTGACGTGCCTGTACCTGCATTTCTTTGAACCGTTCCGGGGAAACCCCGCGATGGAATTCGAGCAGCCGCTCCCCTATTCGGTCGGTGTCCCTCCAGTCGACGAACACGCAGAAGTCGCGATAGTTGAGTATGTGCTCAAGCGGCAGCACACAGGCAGTATCAAGGAAGAGCGGGATGCGTCCCATCGCGAGTGCCTCATAAAAGCGGACGGAGGAGTTAGCGTCGCCCTTCACCGCGAGCGCATAATCGGAGGCTGCGAGCGTCTCAACGAACTCACGGCGATTGTCAGCAACCGTGCCCGAAATTGTCTTCACGTGTCCGGAATACGTCGCGCGTGCAGTGAAGTGATTTTCGATTCCCCGTGTGTCTCCAAGCGCCTTGAGTGCACGTTCACGATAAAAGAGTCCCTTTCGTTCAGCGCGTCGCTTGGGGTCCGCAAGCCCAGCGAATGTTATAGGAAGTTCCTTGAGTTCCGTCTTGATGCGGTTCTTGAGCGTCATAGAAGCCCAGCCGGTAAAACCGACAGAAGGAACCTCAGGCTTTTCGCGAAGCTGCGACTCGCCGCCATAGTACGTTTCAAGCAGGTCCTCGGCCGGAAACGGGACGGTGAGATCATTCGCGGCGATACGGTATCGGTATTGGCTCACTCGTAACACGACAGAGTTAGGTACATCGATGGGATATTCAAGATCACCAGAGCCATCGATGAGGAGCATCTTCCCTGCCCGCGCAGCGTCATCCAGAATCCGCGCGAGCCGCTCAGGGTTTGCTGCCTTCAATCGTTCGTAGCTGTACGGGACGTGCACGTACTCAGCGTCTTCGATACGGTCCACGAGCGTAAAATCATCTTTCGAATATTGATACTGTTGGTTCGCTGCTCGCACATACGGCATGGATTCCTTCGCGGTAACCCCCCAGAACGGGAACATGAGCTCGGTATGGGTAAAGAGCGTCGGTTCGCGATACTCCTCCGACACATATAGCTTGAGCGGAGTCATGTTATTTCGTCGCCTCGAAGTAGTAGCCGAGCGGCATGTACTTGCGGGAGAGTGCGCTGTTTGGCTTTATCTTGTCGAACATGCCGTCGAGTGTGCGCGCAAGCGCAATGAGCGGAGATGAGAGGAAAAGCGGTACGAGCGTAATCGAGCTCTGATACAAAAGCGAGAAAAGCCCGGTGCCAAGCTCGACTATTTTAATATCGCTGAATCCTTGCTCAGAAAGAAGGCGTTCGAGCGTGTAGCGCGAGTAACGGAAGAAGTCGCGCGGAGCGGCATGAATGTTGAGCATGAATGGAACCACCCCGATAACGCGCCCGCCACTCTTGAGAACACGATGCGTTTCTGCAACCGCGTGCTCGTATCGATAGAGGTGTTCGAGAATATTTATGAGAAGCACTGCTGAGTAGGTATCATTCTCGACCGGCCACGCTTCCTCCGCATCGAAGAGAATGTCGCATCCGTAGGATTCATCAATATTCCCTGTCAGTATTGTGTGCTCCCCACCGATGAGGTCGTGATAGCCAGATTTCGTCGAGCCACCCACATCCAATATGGAACCATCTATAGAAAGGCCTGAGAGCGTCGCATATTCAATGCGGCGGAGCATGGACTTGGTGTGCGGGATTTTCTTATGCTCGGCCATAGTCGTCTACAAAGCGTTCAATGTCCTCCTCATCGTATTCGCCCCGCATGACCTCGACTACGGTGGCGCCTCCGACTGAGGAAAGGCGATGAATGTGGCCCTTCGGAATGCGCATGAGTTCACCTGGGACGAGTGGCACGTCCTCACAGGTTTCTACTTCTTCCCCAACACACGCGGTTGCATCCCCTTCGACCAGTACCCAGAGTTCTTCTCGCTTCTGGTGACGCTGGAGCGAGAGACGAGAACCCGGATTGAGATGCAGTGTCTTCATGTGCCACCCGGTACCGCTCGCGTGATTCATGTATTTACCCCACGGCTTCTGGAAAGTCCTCTTGTTATCGAGGGAATTGTCTACCATCCAAGAAGACGACTGTACTTTGCCGCCTGAGCCGACGTTATAGACCATCTCGATACCAAGCTCGTTACAGAGAAGCACCTCGGGCACCGGGTCACCGTCAGGACCCCTATCGCCGCCGTTGGCGAACACGTCCGGGCGCAGTTCGCGAAGCGTGCTACACACGCTCCGGTCCGTAATCACCTCCGGATGATCAGTGAGCACAACGCGCGTAACGTACGGAAAATGAGAAATAAGCTCTGCGCGCTCTGCCTCTGGCATGAACACGAAACCTTTCTTGTGACGCAGCCAATTGTCGTTATTAATGATGACTACGAGCTCGTCCCCCAGCTGGCTCGCTTCTTGCATAAGGCGAACATGCCCGATATGAATGGGGTCGAATCCGCCGGATACTGCTACGACTTTAGGCATAGGGCTACTGTATCGCTCTTATAAGAGCGTCTGCAAGCGCGGGTAATGAATGGTCCTCAGCGAGTTCACGCAACTCCTTCCGGCGCATTTCTTTTTCCTCAGGGGAAAGCGCAAGCTTCTTTTCAAGCACCTTAGCGAGCATCTCATCATCGGCAGCGTACGCC
This sequence comes from uncultured Candidatus Saccharibacteria bacterium, assembly GCA_964398815.1. Lineage (GTDB taxonomy): Bacteria > Patescibacteriota > Minisyncoccia > Phycocordibacterales > Phycocordibacteraceae > C7867-001. The sequence continues at coordinate 29,652 of CAYNNZ010000003.1, read as the reverse complement.
GACTGGCCTGCGAGCGTGCGGAAGTCATCGCTCGCGGCGATGACGAGGCAGCCGCTCGCTGCTGCTTCGAAGAGTGTCTTGTCGAACATTCCGGAGGGCGAACAGTTCACGAATATCTCGTGTGTCTGATAGAGCGCTGCGGCCTCGCGGTGAGTAACGCCCGGATGGAACGCGACGCGAGAATGAAGCCCGGCATCTTCGGCACGGGCCTTAATGCTTTCGTAATAGCGCTCATCCTCAGGGAGCGGAGACCCATAGACCGACGCAATAAACGAGATACCTCGTGCGATGAGTCGACCGAGCGCATCAATGAACATATCTGCGCGTTTTGAGGGAGCGATACGAGCGAGGAACAGAATAGAGCGTGGCTGTCGCTCACTCGTGCCTATCGGGAAATTCTCAAGATCAACACCGACTGGCATCAGCATGGTCTTACGATATTTTGCGGTGTAGGAGTGCCGTGAGGTACAGAATACATTCTTCGCGAACGTGGCGGCGATATCGGTGAGAAACGAGCCCGCGTAGTGATTGCGCCAAAGATACACCGGCTTCCCGAGCACCTTCCACATAGGTCCGGCGATAAGAAGATACTCCTGATTCATGTGAACGAGCACGCGATCGTACTGACGGCGTAATTTCCAGGCAAGATACTTGAATCGGACTGCGTATACGAACGCGGGCTGCGCTCCTTCTTCCTTCCCTAACGAGTGCACGGCTACGTTTTCCGGGAGCGTATGCTTCCCTTCCTTCAGGCAGACGACGACGATAGATTCCGCGCGGTCCGCAAGTTCCGTCACCCATCGGCAGAAGAATCCCAGTACCGGATCTTCCTCATCGAGCACCTGGGTGACGACCAGTAGTCTCATATTTTGAAAATCAGGCGGTAGACGAAGAAGCTTTCGCACGCCACGATGACTCCCGCAATGAACTGCGCGAGCAATGAGCCGCTTCCTGCGTATTCTACGAGCAAGAAGACAATAAATGTATTGAGCGCGAGATTCGCAAGTGCTGCAATGAAATAGAGCGAGGTGTGCTCAACGAGTGCTGTAGTCCCGCGTACTTCGAATGTCCATGAGCGCTGAAGGACGAAGCTCACCACAAATGAAAGAAGAAATGCTGCGATTGACGCGGCAAGGTACCACACGCCGAATACTTTCGTCATCACTGCGAACGAGCCGAGATTAACGACTGCAGCACTCCCTCCGGAAATGAGGTACCGGACTGCCTTCGCGAGAGCGGGAGGCAAAATAGGCATGGCTATTGCTTCGGTTCCTCGAGCGTAGCGAGGAATGTCTGTTCTTCACGGAACCATTCGATGAAGTCGGCAATTCCCTCCTCCACCTTCGTCTTGGCAACGTAGCCGAGGTCTCGCTTGGCGGCGCTCGTGTCCGCTACCGTAGCCGGTACATCGCCAGGCTGAATAGGAAGCATTCGAATCTTCGCCTTCTTACCGAGATTCTTCTCAATCAACTTAACGAATCCGAGAAGAGATACTACTTCGCTACCGCCGAGGTTGTAGAGCTTATAGCGGCCACTCGGCTTTTGAGTAAGTAGGGTCGCGATTGCCGCAGTAATGTCGCTGACGTGCGTGAAGCTGCGTTTCATTTTCCCGTGATTGTAGACATCGATGGGCTTTCCTGCCTGGATGCGTCGCGCGAATTTGAAGAGCGCGAGGTCGGGCCTTCCCCACCGACCATAGACCGTGAAGAACCGGAGGCCAATCATCTCCATGCCGTAGAGGTGGTGGTAGGAGTACGCGAGCGCTTCATTTGCTTTCTTCGAAGCTGCATAGAGCGACATAGGAGTATCGACGCGATCGCTCTCAGAGAAGGGACTCTTCTTGTTCGTGCCGTAGACAGAGCTCGAAGAAGCGTAAATAACGCGCGGAAACTTAAGCCGCTTCGCGGCCTCAAACACGTTCAAGGTGCCGACGTAATTGGCGGTCGCATACGCCCACGGGTTCGTGAGCGAATAGCGCACACCCGCCTGTGCGGCGAGATGCACTATGTCCTTCGGCTTCTCCTTCCGCAAAAATTCCTCAAATGCTTCGTAATCGCTAATGTCGAGCTTCCTAAACGAAAACTTGGGAAATCCTTTTAGGATTTTGAGTCTTCGCTCCTTGATGCGTACGTCGTAGTAATCATTCAGGTTATCGATGCCCACGACGGTGTATCCGTCAGCAAGGAGTCGCTCAGCCAAATGAAAGCCTATGAAACCTGCGACGCCCGTGACGAGTACTTTTTTCATGCCTTTGCTTTGATGACGTCCTCGCCATACACGCCTGCGAGCAGGTCGAGGTCCTTGTTCGTGGAAGTCAGAAGGTGAATATTCTTACGAGCGGCACCATCGAGAAATTCGATACCGGCTGCGTCCTCGGAAACCGTTCGCGAATAGAGTTCGCGAAGTGCAGCGAAATCCTTGATGAAGCAGTGACCGCCCGCGCCACGACCGCTCTTGTGAATCGGGTCAGAGTATCGACTGCTAATGAAAGGATCTGCTTTCACTGCTGCTCCAATTTCCTCCCAAGAAGCACCAAGCGATATCGCGAGGTCATGGAGAATGTTGAAGAAAATAATCTGCACGTAGCCGCTCACGTTATGCGCATACTTGAAAATCTCCGCCTCAGTAGACGTCATGATGCGCTTATAAGGAGCTTCCGGCAGCACGGAGAGCACGAGTTCCGCCTCCTTTTCCTGTTCGCCCGGCTTTGTCGTTCCCACAATCGAAACGAACGGATTAGAAACATCCTGACGCGCAGTCGCCTCGGAAAGAAATTCCGGGGAGAAGAATACGGTGCGGTCAGGATACTGTTCCTGAATAGAGAGCGTGGTTCCGGGAGTAACGGTCGATTTGATTACTGCAATTTTCCCTGCTCCGACAAGCCCGACAGCAGCGCGCACAATCGAGTCATCGAACCCGTCCGGGGTGGTTGGCGTCGGTACGCCAATGAAGACAATGTCACAGTCTGCGATTTTATCCTTGTTGCCTGCGTACGGCTCTTCAAGCGCATACCGGACGATGCTATAGCCGCGATCTTCGAGGTCATCTGCATAGTTCTTCCCAACATACCCCTGCCCGATGAGCCCAATAACGAGTTCGTCCGCAATAGACTTGGTATCTATCATCGCCGTTGTTTCAGTGCTTGCCATAAAGAATGTGTTGACTGTATCACGCAAAATACGCCCCTGTTAAGCCTCCCCATATTCGTGATAACTCGCTCTCTGCGAGAAACGTTGCCGTACTTGACTTTGATTGAAATATGGCTTGATGTGCCCTTCCTACCCCATGGGGCTCACGGCACTTGCTGTCGTGGGCCCCTCCTCTTTTATTTCAGGTGTGGACACCAGACGCGCAAGGTCTGCAGCAATCAGCTGCGGCAAGTTTTCATACTGCTTCGTATGCGCAAGCGCTTTCGCCTCGGCGCTTCTAATGCGCAATTCATTTCCTGGACGGTCCTCTAGAAGCGCAATCATGTGGTACGCAAGATTCGTCGGGTCACCGGGCGGCGTCGCAAGAACATCCTCATAGCCAGCAAATACCTCGCCGACAATTCCTACGTCGCTCGTGATGATGGGTACACGCGCGAGCGCAGCCTCCACGAGCGTACGACTATACCCTTCATAGGCGCTTGCTTGGATGTAGCCCTGAGCACTTCGCATGAGTCCCCAGGCATCCGGTCGGTCTCCCGTAAATATGACTTTGCCCGTCAGTCCTTTCTCGACGACGAGCGTCATGAGCCGCGCCTTCTCACTCCCCTCTCCAATAATCATGAGGCCGATTGCCGGGAAGCGTTCGGTTACATTCGCGAGCGCTTCAATGATGTCTTCGATGCGTTTCTCTGGCTCGAGGCGCCCAACCGTTGCAAGCACGAAGGGGAAATTATGCGTGGGTAGCTCGACAGGTCCGGGCAATACAGTACCGACCGCTATCGGGAGCACGGTGGGTTCAACGATTTTTGTGCCGTATTTCTTTACGAGAGAGTCCTTGATGCGCACAGAAACGACGCGGATGCCATGCGCCTTCGGGAGCACCCGACCTGCGATTACTTGGCGTACGCGATTCTTGACCGGGACAGGGACCTGCGGCGAGCGTGCGATGCCGCCACGCACGAACCAAGGTGAGAGGAAGTCTGTGTGCACCTGTATATGGAGACGTGCATTCGTTCCTTCGACCGCCTTCATCGCAGCCCAGCCATGCTCGAACGGATCCTGTGCGGACACGACCTCTACGCCGTCCGTACCAATGCGCTCCTTCGCTCGTGCAGCAAGCACGCGCATGCTCTCGAGCCTGCCAGCACGAACTCCCTCAATGGTGAGTGCGCCATCCTCATGGACGGAGTCTGCTTCGTCAGAACGCATGATAATTCGCAGCGTACCGATGGCAGCAGCGTATTCCTTCATGCGCGCGTACGCGCTTGATTCCGGATTATAAAGGGACGGGTCTGAACCTATAAAGATTGCTTTCATATGCCTGAAGGTCGTAGCGCACGACGGTACGCGAATGCGACTTCTTCCCAGCTACGTGAAGTCTCGAAATCTCGTATGCGCTCTACGTACGCTTTGTACTCAGAAGGATTCAGGAGTTCAATGACTGCCTGCGCAATCTCTTGAGGATTCCTCGTATCGACGAACTTACCGAGCGACGACAATTCATCGAAAATTCCCGTATCACGCGGAGCGATGAACGGCTTTCCATAGCGTATAGCCTCGAATACCACATTCGGCGAGACTTCGCTTATTGAGGGAACAATGACGGCGTAACAGTCTTTGAGTGCAGCAGCGAATTCGGCAGGACTACGCTCTCCTATATCGAGCACCGCCTCAGGATGGGTCGCCTCGACTTCCTTCCACACTGCGCGCAGCACCGCCCCGTTCTTAATGCGCATGGAACGGTGACCAGAAAGAAAGACCTTACCGGTCGCCGGTGACGGCTCGCGAGATGGGAGCACGGGCGGTATGACCTCCGCCGCATCCATGTCGAATCCATAGTGGCCCTGCCAGAGATGGCGCTGCCACTCGGTGGTGAAAATAACCGTGGTTGAAAGTTTGAGCGTCATAGCAGTCGCACTTCGTATAAAACGCTCCTTAAGCGACAGCGGGTGCGTCGTTTGATTGAACTGCGAAAGCAGGATTGGCTCACCGGTCCGCTCCACATAGGACTCCCAGAGGAAATCGCCGCCAATGCGCAGCACCGAGCGAGTGCGCGTAATGCGCGCCGCAAGCGAGAGTGCCGGTCCTGTGCTTGCAGGATCGAGCATAAGTACCGCATCAGATTTTATGACCTCAGGAAAGATGCGCACGAAGAAAACGACGTGTCGAAGCGGGAGCGGGAGTGTCCGCTCGAAGGAAGTGAAAGTCGCTACCCGCACGTTATCGCCCTTCCCGCGGAAGGAGGCAATAAATTCGCGAGCGACAGTGGCAGGTCCGGCGACCGTATCAACGGGCACTGGGCAGCCGAGCAAGATGCGCATGAGCGGTATTGTACCCTGCCAAGGACGTGGCGCTAGGCCGCTATGCAAGGAGACGTGCGAACAAATCCTGCATCTGTTTCGCAATGGTGTTCCAATCGTATCGCTCGCTGACGAGCGCACGAGCGTTGGCGATTGTATTCGACACCTCCTCCTGATTAGAAAGGATGTGATTTACCGTAACGGCAATTTCCTGCGGAGAGTCTTTCGAGACGGCAAATCCGGTAGCGGGACGCTCGGAGTGCTTCGTATCTATCAAAAAGTCCGGAATCCCACCCTCACGCGTTGCGATGACTGGGATACCTGCAGCCATTGCCTCAATGAATGAATTACCCATCCCTTCCGAGCGGGAGGGTCGTATAAAAATGTCGCAGGCCGAGAGTATGCGTGGAAGACTCTCGTGAGACGCCTGTCCCATGAAGCGTACGCGCGCCTCCACCTTAAGTTCCTTTGCGAGAGCGCGGAGCATAGGCTCATCCGGACCAATGCCATACACGAGGAACGAAATATTTTCAGCGAGAAGCGGTAGTGCGCGAATAACGTCGTCTATCGCGTTCTTGTGCACCAGCCGCGAGGTAGTCACGAGGTACACATCATGCTCCCCTTTTCCGAGTTCCTGCTTCATCTTTCCGATTTCTGCCTCGCTGATTGGAGCAGTGAATCGCGCAATATCGACGCCGTTGGGGATGACTTCCGCAATTCCTCTACACCCCATACGCTTTCCCCACGCAAGGAGGAAATTCGAAATCGCCTGAAGTCCATCCGCCTTGGTAAATCCTTGCTTGAACAGTCGCCACACCGGCTTCATGAGCCGTTCTATGTATTCGAGCGGGTCGCCCTCTTGAAGAGTAAGCAGGTATGGAATCTCAGGATGACGCGCCTTGAACATGCCTGCGGGGATGCCGGTCGCATGCGCCATCATGCCCCATATCAAATCGAACTTATGTGTGCGGTGCAGCTTCTCTGCTTCGGCAGCAGCCCGCATCTGGTAGTAGTACTTATTGAGTTTGAGCGGATATCTGCTTTGGGCGCTGATGGTCGCGCCCGCTTTCTTAAAGCCGAACCGATGCACGTGAACCCGACCAATCACTTCTTCCTTCGGAAGATTTGCATCGTAGTGCGGCACGAGAATATGGAACTCATAGTCGTCCGCCGGAAGGCGGTCAGTAATTTCTTTGACTGCGACTTCTGCTCCCCCAACGAAGGGATAGTAGTTGAGCGAGAAGATGAGAACCTTCTTCATTATTGCGTGCAGTTCTTGATGTAATCCGGGAGTGAATGCGTCGCCTTCCATCCAAGCAGCTCCGACTTGCTTGTGTCCACGTCTGAGTTCATGCGGTTACCTGAAACCTCTGGCTTCATTTCTATCTCTCCTCCGAAAAATTCAGCGACTTCGAGGATGGAATACGCCTCATGATTACCGAGGCCGAATTCATCACCCTCACCCTGTTCCCCAACGAGGATAAGACCCTCTACGATATCGTTGATGTGCGTGAAGTTGCGCTTCTGGGTTCCGGGAGCGTTCACCGTAAGCGGCTCTCCAGAGAGTCGCTTCTGTTTGAATATTTCGATGACCGTTCCGTATGCACCAGCACGCTCCCCCGGTCCGTATACGTTATAGAAATACGTAATTGCGTACGGCAGACCGTACCACTCGCCGTAATTCCGGACGAGTTCAGTGTTGGTGGCCTTGGTCCAGGTATAGGGAGAAAGATCGCGACCAAGACCGCCATCGGCAAATTTCGTTGAGCTCCCTGCGTATATGAGTTTTGACTTCCGTGAGCGCCAGTATTCAAGAACGCGGAATGTACCAGCCACATTCAAATCCCAGACCACATCCGGTTCGATAAGACTGCGTTCGACACGAGAATATTCCCCGAGGTGGTAAATCATGTCAGGCGTCTCCGGCACGATCGATTCGATGTCCTTCGTGTGTCCTGTGCGGTACTCGACCCCTTCGAGTTGATTCCCCTCACCGACGAATCCATTATCAAGGGAGATAACGCGATGTCCGTCAGCAACGAGACGCCGGCATAGATTACTGCCCACGAATCCAGCGCCTCCGGTAACAAGAATGAGTTTGGCCATAATGTAGGTAACGATACGAGACGACCGGGCAGGACGCAACGGCGGCCCGGGCGCTCCGTTTCTGCGGAACGCCCGGGCCAGCTATGCCATCTTCATGCTTTTGTCGGTTATCGCTCGTAAGGTTCTCTATACCCCTTACTACTCGCGACACCTCAAAAAAGTTTCACTTATTCCAATCCCTTGGAGAATAGCTCTTTCAAGACATGCTCCGGCACCTCAAATGCAGAACCGTCTTGTGGGGGTGGAGGTACGTCCGGTTTCTGCGGACGGGGTGGCTGTTGCCTATCGCGCTGCGGCTCCCGTTGTTTTGGCTCTTCCTTCTTAATCACTTCCGCGAGCGCGCTCTTCAAGTTTCCCTGCTTCTGCTCGACCACCTCCTGCTTCTTCTGACCCTGCTTCGCCATCGTGGCGCGAATGATGTCTTTCAGATCTTCAGCTGACTTCTGGGGAGGCGCCTCCCTCCTTGGCCGGTCGTCTCGCGGACGTTCCTCACGGGGTCGGTCGTCGCGCGGCCTGTCATCGCGGCGGGGTGCTGGCCGGTCCTCGCGCGGTGCGCTTGAGGTGTTCGTGCGCTGCGGTCCATATTGTTTCTTCGCAGGCGGCTCCGGCGGCGCTTCGTATGCTTGTGCCAGCTCCTCGTAGATAACATTCTCGATGTCCGCACGCGTATTGGCGAACTGCGCGCGCGAAGCCTCTATCACTTCTGTGCGATAGCTGCGGGGTGGTGGTTCGATGGGCGGAATGGTAACCGCAGAGAATGGGCGCGAGCCTATGCCATCAATCATGAGCGACAGATAAATCTGCGCGAATCCTAGATTCACTAAATCCTCTGGAGTGAATTCTGGCGCGAACACCACCTCTAGTTTCTCTGCATCAAATGGACCCACACGGAACGCAACAGTGGTACCCACGTTGCCGAACACCGCGGCAGCCACCTCCTCTTCCATCTGCTCCACGTACTGATGCGCAATGATGAGGTTCAGTTTGTATTTACGCGCCTCAGACAAAATCTCTGCAAATGTTTCGTTCGCGAAGTTCTGGAATTCGTCTACGTAGAAATAGAAGTTCGGCTGCTTAGCGAGCTCATAGGCAGGTAGGTCTGCGCGACTCATGGCACCGAGGAAGATGCGCGTCGTAATCATTGAGCCGAGTAGCTTCATGTTGGTATCGCCCACGAGCCCCTTTGAGAGATTGATGATAAGAATCTTCTTCGTATCCATCAGGGTGCGGATATCAAATGAAGAGTTCGGCTGGCCGATGATGTTGCGGATGAGCGGATTAGAGGTGAACTGGCCGATTTTGTTCTGGATAGCCGGAGTCGCCTCCTGCGTGTAGCGGTCGGTGTACGTATTGAATTCCTTTATCCAGAAATCCTTCACGACCGGGTCCTTCACGTTATCAATCACCTTCTTGCGGTACCCCTTATCGGTGTACATACGATTCACGCCGAGCAGGGTCGCGCCTGGGTATTCCAGAAGCGCGAGGAGTGTGTTGCTGAGGATGTACTCCATACGAGCGGACCATGCATCCACCCAGATTTTCTTGAAGGTCGCCATGAGGCCTGACACCACGAGGTGGCGCTTGTCGTAGCCCACATCCTCCATCACATTGAACGCAATTGGCTTATCGAGATCGAACGGGGCGAAATACACCACGTCGTTTACGCGATTTGCCGGAATGTAATCGAGCAATTTCTCGACGGCTGACCCGTGCGGGTCGATGAAAGCCATACCTTCCCCGTTCCGGATATCCTGTATGGCCATGTTCTCGAGCAGGGTCGATTTACCCATGCCCGTCTTCCCGATGACATACATATGGCGCGCCCTATCCTTCGCCTTGATGCCGAAGGGCTGTTTCTTGCCGCGGGCGTCAGTCGCAGCGAAATACGTTACGCGCTCCGGATTCTCATCCATTACCCGTAGTATAACGCTTCGTCCCGCTATGCCGCGACTGTAAGCGGCTCATCAACCTTACTATCCGCCGGTCGCTTACGCGATGAATATCCAATGACTGCGATAGCGAGACCGATTGCCGGCAGAATGAATTCCTGCCATGCGAGCGGTATGCCGGAAAAAGGCGCGAGCATGACGAGAACGCCGAGTGCGATGAGTATGCCGCTTCGTGACATATCCGAATTGTACGGCACGCGTGCGGAAATACCTGGGGAAATCTATGCAGCGACGAGGACGACGAACTCGCCACGGACCTGCCCCGGATGTGTTTTGAAATATTCGGCAACCTCAGTTGCGTTCCCCTCGACGACAGACTCATGAATTTTCGTGAGTTCGCGCAGCACCACCACCTTCCGTGTCTCTGGTAGCACTTCGGCAAGTGAGGCGAGTGCCTTCTCGATGCGATGCGGGGATTCATAGAACGCGACCGTGCGCTCACTTGTCGCCATCTCCTCGAATGCCGTCTTACGGCCTTTCTTATGCGGCAGAAACCCCAGGAATACGAACTCATGCGTCGGGATGCCAGCGATGGAGAGCGCTGCCGTGAGCGCTGCAGGACCAGGTATCGCCTCGATGCGCACCTCATCCCCCAGCTTCAGCTTCACTTCGGCTACAAGCGCGCTGCCTGGGTCCGATATGCCGGGAGTTCCAGCATCGGTCACGAGCGCGACACGCTTCCCTTCTGCCAGAAGCGCTAGGATACGGTCTGCAGCCAGCTTCCCGCTTCGCGCGTGATAAATAAGCAGCGGCTTACTAATATCAAATCGCGACAGGAGCTTACTCGTTACGCGCGTATCTTCGCAGGCAATAGCGTCTGCATCCTTTAATGTTTCGATGGCGCGGAATGTGATATCCCCGAGGTTGCCGATGGGAGTCGCGACTACAGAAAGTGTTCCCATACTTATGCGATAAGCGCGTCCGCGACCTTATATATATCTCCCGCACCCATCGTGACTATGACGTCGCCCTTCTTGGGATACGTTATGAACGCTTCGCGTATCTGGTCGAAGGTGAGCGCCTCCGCCTGCGTACCGTTCTTCTTTATAAGTTTTGCGAGTATTTCGCTCGACACGGTGCCATCATCCACTTCGCGTGCAGCATAGATAGGCGCGATAAATACTCCGTCTGCATCCTTGAACGCCTTTCCGAACTCGTCGAGCAGGTCGCGCGTGCGGCTGTAGAGATGCGGATGAAATGCGACATAGAGCTTCCCTTTTGTCTTTGTTTTGAGGACGGCAAGAGTCTTAGCGACGGCGGTCGGGTGATGCGCATAGTCGTCGTATACTTCTGCGCCTGCTGCCGTCTTTCCTTTGTATTCGAATCTCCGCCAAGTTCCTGCAAACTCTTTTAACGAAGCAGCAATGTTTTCAGGAATGATATCGTCCTTCGCTGCGCGTGCAGCCGCCGAGGCCGCGCGTGCATTCATCTGATTGAATTCACCCGGAAGCGTGAGCGTATATGCGGGCTCGGTTGTGTAATCGATAATACGTGCCGAAAGTCCTGATAAAAGAGGCTTGATGTTTGGATTCTCCGCGTCCGTCACAATGGCGCCATCCTCAGGCACTTTCTCCATGAGTGCACGGAAGGCACTCTGCACGTCGGCCAAGTCTTTGTAGTAATCCGTATGGTCAAATTCGATGTTTGTTACGACGAGAATATATGGAGACAGGGTCATGAAATCTCGCTTGTATTCGCAGGCCTCCACCACCAAATATTCCCCGGTACCAGAAAGATAATTGCTTCCGAAATCCTTTACGAGGGAGCCTACGACTGCCGAAGGTGAGACACCAGCATCGCGCAGTATGCGCGCCGTCATACCAGTGGTGGTGGTCTTCCCGTGCGTTCCCGATATCGCAATAGTTTTCTTGCCTTTGGATACCTCACCGAGCGCCGTGAAATACGACATCTGGGGTATACCGCGCCTGCGCGCCTCAATTCGCTCTGGATTATCATCCCAGACCGCTTCGCTATATATAACGACGTCTATATCGGCCGGAAGATTCTCCTCCTGCTGACCGATTGCGACCGCGATACCCTTCTCATGCAAAAGCTCGGTCACCGGACTTTCCTCCCGGTCGGAACCCATGACACGCACCCCATGGTCTTTCATGAGCTGCGCAAGCGCAGACATGCCGATACCACCGATGCCGATGAAGTACGCGCGTGTTATTTCTTTTTCGTTAAGCAGCATATGCCTGTATGAGTGCGTTGAACTGGTCTCCCCTATCATACTCGTTCTTGAACATGCCGAATGAAGCGAAGGCCGGTGAGAGCACAACGGTGTCTCCCGAAAGCGCAGAGCGCATGGCTTCATCTACTGCAGACGGAAGCGAGTCGTACACAGATACGTCCGGAATCTGATGTGCGATACGCGAGGTACCAGTTCCCGCGAGCATGATGACGCGTTTCGCATGCGCAGTAAGTTCCGGCAGAAGCGCAGACATATCAAGGTCCTTGTCTGCGCCGCCCATGATGATGACGATGTTCTTCTTCCCTTCCGGGTCGAGCGCAGAGAGCGCCGCGATGGTTGCGTCCGGAGTGGTAGAGGTCGTGTCGTTGTAGACCCGTATGCCATTCACCTCGCGGATGAATTCGAGACGACCCGGAACGCCTGCAAATGTTGCCAGCGCCTTCTCAATATCCGCGTCATCAACCAAGAGCGCCCGTGCAGCCTCAACCGCAAGTGCCGCATCGTATCGATTATGTTCGCCAGGAAGCGGGAATTCCCAATCTGCGCGCAGATCGTGCGCTCCAACTACAATCTCGTACGCCTGGATGCGGTCTTTGTATTTCTCCTCTATCAGTTCGCTGCACTGCGCGCCAACGATAAGCGTGTCCTGAGGCTCCTGATGCAGGAATATGTTGGCCTTATCAGCGAGATACCGGTCGAGATCGCCCTTGTAGTAATTGAGGTGGTCCGGATAGAAGGTGGTGAACACAGCTACGTGCGGACTCATCTTCGCTTCGCCCCATCCTTGGCATTGCCATGAATCAAGCTCGAGGACGGCAACATGCTCTGACTTCGCTTCCGCAAGAAGCGCGAGCGTAGACACCCCGCGCACGTTACCTCCGAGAAGCGGTGAGTGTCCTGCCGTCTCGAGTATGTGGTGAATGAGATGAGTCGTGGTCGATTTCCCTCGCGTACCCGTAACGCCGACGCAGATGACACCCGCGAGTTCCGCAAACCACGAGGCGCTCATTTTTATAGGCGTGCCCTCAGCGCGTGCTGCATCCAAGAACGGTGACGGGTCTGGAACGCCCGCAGCCTTCAGTATGAAATCTCGCCCCTTAAAGTCCTCCACATCGTGTCCACCAAGACGATAGGTTATGGAGGGAAATGCGCTTAACTGTGCGAGAGAATCAGCGAGTTCAGTCTCTGATTTGAGGTCCGTGATGATGAGTTCTGCGCCCTGCTCGGCAAGGAATTTGGCATCCCCTACCCCACGCCCAAGAAGCCCGAGTCCGAGGACGGTTATCTTCTTTCCGGCGAAGTACGCACGCGTATCCATAGAACGCATCCTAGCGTATCGCTGACGATATGGAAAAAGGCACTAGCGGCAGTCTTTCTTGCTACGAACGTCTGTATGCGCAAGCGCCATGCTTTCACTGAATGGCACCACCACGAATTGGTATGGACTCGTTTCCTCTTCAATGACATTGCAGCCATCACCTGGCTCCGCGATGGTCACCGCAACCGTGCGCGCATCTCCAGTTTCTGTGACGCGCGTAACTGCTATCGAATACCCTGCGGTAGGTTGGCGCCCAGCGAACACCCCAATCACATAACTCGTATTGAAATCAACGTACGGAGCCTTCGTGCCATCGTCATTGTGAGCGCGCTTCCACATCTCGTTGTACTCAGCAAGGTCGTAGATGGCGTAATTCTTTCGTTCTACGACAGTATTCGCGTGCTCTCCTGCACCTAGCACTTTGAATTTCACTTCTGCCTTTGTGGGCGATTCTGTGCTGGCCGTCGCGGAAGTGCTCTCAGACGGTATCGTTGCATGGAAATAGAATGCGGCTCCGAGCGCAAGCAAGACAACGCATAGTCCGCCGATAATGAGGGCGTTCTTCATATAAATAAGTATAGCCGCTTCGGGCGGCCATACTCGTAGCGACTGGGTATTAGCGGCTAGACGTCCACGCCCGCATCAAACAGCTCATCCCAACGTTTCTCGAGCGCGCGTGCTGCTGCCTGTTTATCAGTCGTAGTCGCTGTTGGCAGTGCTGCTGCGCGCACTACCGCTTCAAGCGGTGCAGGCATATCTTTGAAGACTGGGTGCTCAAAATTGTGAGTCCATCCCCCATTCACTAGATTCAGCGCTCCGTTTTCAAGTCGAGTTATCTCTTCAGGGCTGTAGTCAGTCAGTACACCCGTCGTCTGGGTAGTCTCCTGCTTAGCGGGACCCAAATCGATGTGCGTAGGCTTAAATCCGTGACTTTCAATCCCCATGGTGCATGCTCTAGGATTCGAACCTAGGACCGCTCGAGTATCAGTCGAGTGCTCTACCAACTGAGCTAAGCATGCGTCTGCGAACTCCCGGATAGTACCAGAAATCCCCACCCACTTCAATTTCCCTTCATTTTGTGTCGGTATACTGAAGGGGTTGATGAGATACCTCATTACTAGCGACATAGCAGAACGTGAATGCGGCTTCGGGCCGCTATTTTCTTTTTTGCCGTATGAGAAACACCCATGGTGCGCATCGGGGTACCACCCGAGAATCAAGAAAAGTGTACGTGCAGCGCATCTCTAGTATTGAAGACAAACTTAAGCGGCATCGCCGCAAGGCGCGCATCTGGCGCCGCGCCGTGCGCAGGCTCGCGGAAGAACTTATAGGCACATCAGAGCCCACATTCGCATAACGCAAAAGCGCCCTGTGGTGAGTCCGTCCGAGGACTGACTCACCACAGGGCGCTCTTTGTATGTAAGGTTTAAGAAATCTGCTCTTGTGTTCCGCCTATTCGACCGTGAAGGCGTCAATTGAGCGCCTCCACACTGGTCACCAGCAACGTTATCTGGCATTCGGACTGCGTTTAGGGACGACAGTCATCTCCCCTGTCGTGTGCGAGATGGTGAGTCTGTCCGAGGACCGACTCACCATCTCGCACACGAACAGATCGACAAGAGTCTTCTTTCGAAGATCTCGATTCCGATTGGATATGTTCCACGACCAGCTTCCGCTAGCCGTGCCTTGTTACGACTTACTCCCTGTCATTGAGTTTGCCGTAGTCCTGCGTAAAGCAAGATATCGGGCACCCCCAACTTCCTTGAGTTGACGGGCGGTGAGTACAAGACTCGAGAACGTATTCACCGTAGTATGGCTGACCTACGATTACTAGCGATTCCGGCTTCACGAGGTCGGTTGCAGACCTCGATCCGTACTGGGGGTGGTTTTTGGGATTTGCTCCACCTTACGGTATTGCGTCCTTCTGTACCACCCATTGTATCACGTGTGCAGCCCCAGGCATCAAGGGACATGCTGATTTGGCGTCATCCACACCTTCCTCCCCCGTGAGGGGGCAGTCTCGCCTGACATATATAACAGACAACGTGGGTTGCGTTCGTTACCCCACTGAAGGGAACAGCTCAAGCCACGAACTGACGACAACCATGCATCACCTGCCAAGCACCCTCGAAGGCTCTCTCCCTTTCGGGTGAGATGCAGCTTGGTTTCTAGCCTGGGTAAGGTTCTTCGCTTATCGACGAATTAAGCCACATGATCCACCGCTTGTGCGAGTCCCCGTCTATTCCTTTGAGTTTTAATCTTGCGATCGTACTACCCAGGCGGCTCGCTTACCGCGTTAGCTTAGTCCCACAGAGGGTCGATACTCCGCAGAACGAGCGAGCAGCGTTTAGGGCCAGGACTACCGGGGTATCTAATCCCGTTCGCTACCCTGGCTTTCGTGTGTGAGCGTCAGATTTGGACCAGTGCGCTGCCTTCGCCTTTGGTGTTCCCCACGATATCAACGGATTTCACCCCTACACCGTGAGTTCCACGCACCTCTTCCAACCTCTAGCTATACCGTTTCGCTCGCAGACCGTAGGTTGAGCCCACGGATTTAACGAACGACTAATATAGCCGCCTTGACACCCTTTACGCCCAGTGATTCCGGATAATGCTTGGGGCCTCTGTATTACCGCTCCTGCTGGCACAGAGTTAGGAGCCCCTTATTCATGTGGTACTGTCAATAATTTCATCCCACATAAAAGCTGTTTACGTACCGAAGCACTTCGTCCAGCACGCGGCGTCGCTCCGTCAGGCTTTCGCCCATTGCGGAAGATTCTCGACTGCGGCCTCCCGTAGGAGTATGGGCCGTGTCTCAGTCCCATCGGTGGGGGTCCGCCTCTCAGCGCCCCTAAACGTCGTAGCCTTGGTGAGCCATTACCTCACCAACAAGCTGATATTACGCAGGCCTCTCCCGAAGCGAAAAAACTTTACCCTTTCGGGACCATCCGGTATTACCTCACCTTTCGGTGAGCTATTCCAGACTTCGGGGGGAGTACCTACGTGTTACTACCTCGTCTGCCACTGTCCTTGCGGACCGTTCGACTTGCATGCCTTATCCACGCCGCCAGCATTCATCCTGAGCTAGGATCAAACTCTAATTAAGAATAGGCGGAACACAAGAAATGATTTCTTTGTTCACTACCTTACCTCCGCAACACCTTGTTGCGGAGTTGACAAACTATTCATATTTCAAGGGTCTCCGCTGCTCAATACACAGCGTAAAAACTAGCCCGCCCTTAAAAAAGGGCGATAGGCACATAGTATATGAGCCATAAAATAAGGTCAAGCGCTGTAAAACGGCCTATATACAAAAGATCAGGCCCCTCCGCGCAAGCGCGAAGGGGCCCGTAAGCTGATGCCCTAATCGAGGGCGTTGAACAAAGCCTGCAGCACCGGCGCCGCTCGTTTGTCGAAGCTGGCGGGGACGGTTTTGCCGCCCTGCCACGCCTGGACAAATTCGGGCACGAGGCGATTGCCATCGACACGCAGGGCGCCGACGATCGAGTTCAGGGACTTGCCGCCCGCTTCCTCGCCGTCGAACACCTGCAGCTCATCGAGGTTGTACGAAACCTGAACGCGGAGCACCTTCAGAAAGTCGATGCCGCGCGTATTCCGATCGACGACGATGAGGCCGCGATGCTTCACCTCCAGGTCCGAGTACACGGACGTGATGGTGATTTCGCGTTCGTCAGACAGCGGCATGAACGCGGCCGGGGCCGTTTCGAATTTGTCGCGGAACGGATCATCCAGTTGATAGTCGCGGATGATCGAACGCGCGCTGCCGATGGCCGAGAACATCACCGCATCGAGTTCGGCGTCGCCGAGCACGGGAACGATGAGGCCATTGGGACCGGCGAACGGCGTTTCTTCGCCGAGCTCGCGCAGGGCGAGCTTGGGAAGATTCACCATATCGTCGACCGAACTGGCCAGGCCGGAGCCGGGCGTATAGGTGTCCCCGTGAGAGGGAGCGCCCTTGTCGCGGTAGCGAACCAGCGCGGCGGAGACGTCCAGGCAGTCGAGAATCATCAGCCCGCCGCCCGCCGCCCAGCGCCAGAGACTGGGGTCGAGAGTCTGACCCCGTTCGAGCGCCCGCCGGCCGGCTTTGTTCATGGCGAAACAGGGCTCTTCCGGGAAGGTCACCGTGAAGGTTTCTTCGTCGAAATGCACGCCCATCAGCATCATGGACTGACGCGCGGCGATGGCCTCCAGTTGGCGACGCAGATTGAACTGCGGCGCGCGCATGTCGGTAACATCGCCATCCGCGTAGCGCTGGAAGAGCATCTCGCCGGCGTCGTCGTAGACGCAGGTCACGAAGCTGCTGGGCTCCATGCCCTCCAGGTGCGCGAGCGCGGCTTGGGAGGAGTTGAAGTCCCCGTCATGCCACCAGTCGTTGCCTTCCGCGGCCGAGGAGGTTTGGTCATGGGTGACCACCCTGAACTCGCCCGCAGGGGCTTTGTTGGTTTTTTCGATTTCAAGCTGGCCATCGGCCATGGGTATCTCCTAACGTAGTGCTCAGCGAGGTCCTTCATTATCAGGATTGTTCGTGAACAGGGTTGGGTGTACGAAGCGCGATAGTTAGAGCTCCGTACACAAACTAACACATATAATCTTAAATGTCAATCTCCTCAAGTTAGGAGCGGATTACGAGATGAAAAAAGCTTTCCACAAGTTGTGTTCCCTCCCCTAGCGCGTAAAATGAATGATAGCCGTCAAGCTTTGCTATCTACTTCAATGCTACGCAGTAAGCGAGAATACATCGTCGTGTCCGTGGGAGGGTCTTTAATCGTTCCCGACCAAATAGACACCGAATTCCTGAAGCGCTTCCGCGAACTCATTCTCCGCAAAGTGGGCGAGGGCTTCTCCTTTTTCATCATCACGGGCGGCGGCAAAACCGCTCGCCGTTATCAGCAGTCGGCAGAGGCTGTACGTGGCGGTCTCAGCCGCGAAGATGTCGACTGGCTCGGCATACATTCCACTCGTTTGAATGCGCATCTCATGCGCGCGCTTTTCATTGAGCAAGCGCAAGCTCGAATCGTAAAGAATTACGGCCGGTCTTTGCGCGGCAAGGACTCCATCATTATCGGCGCAGGCTGGAAGCCGGGCTGGTCTACTGACTACTGCGCCGCTATGGCCGCGAAGCATCTCGGTGCAAAGAAAATGGTCAATCTTTCTAATATCGACTACGTGTATACGGCCGATCCAAAGAAGGATCCGAACGCGACAAAGATTGAACAGATAGGGTGGACTGATTTTCGTGAGCTTATTCCGAAAGAATGGGACCCTGGCCTCTCTTCCCCATTCGACCCGGTCGCTGCACGCGAAGCACAGGCAAATCACATGGAGGTCGCCATCATCAATGGCGGAAAGCTCGAGGAATTCGAGAAGTATGTGAGCGGTGAGCCGTTCGTCGGAACCGTTATTTCGTAACCTGCGCGAGAGCGGCGTCTACCTGCTGATGGAGCTCTTCGAGGGTTCCATTATTGGTCACGATTGCATCTGATTCCCTCAGTGCACCAAAGATATTTTGTTTAGTCGGGTCCTCTGTATTCGACTCCTTCTGTTCTTGCTCAATCCACTTTTCAAATGGCACATTGTCCTTTTCGCTTCCTCGAGCGAACGCACGCTCATATCGTATCTGCGGGTCAGCATCAACCCCGAGCACAGTCCCGCCCAGTTCTTTGATGCGACGCACTTCTGCGACCGCGCGTAGCGATTCAATAATCGCATCGCCACCCTCCTCAACGGCGCGCGCATAGAGCGAATCAATAATGTATGAAGGGCTGTGTTGAGCACGTAAGTCGTTTGCGACAATAATCATTGAGTCGCGATCCACCGGCATGCCACGGCGGACAATTTCTTCAGTTATAAAACCGCTGGCCGAGTAATGCTTGAATCCTTTTTGGAGTAAATACTCAACCACTGTCCCTTTCCCCGCCCCAAAGGACCCTGTTAACCCAATAATCATGACTATTTAAAACTCGCGAGCGCTTCGTCGATTTTTGCATGCAGTTCCTCGAGCGTACCATCATTCATCACCCGAGCGTCCGCCATCTGCATGACACCGAAGACATTCATGTCCCACGGTTCGGACGACGCCATCTCGCGCTCCTCCATAATCATGAAGTCCTGGAATGAAAGCGGCTCCTCGTCATGATTCATCGACGCAACGCGCTCGTAGCGTGTCTGCTTATCTGCATCAACCGCAATGATGCGCGCGCCTTTTTCTTTCAGATATTCTGCTTCCCCGATGGTTCGTACGGATTCGAGCACGGCATTCGTGTCGTCCTTCGCCATTTCATAAAGCTTCTCGATAATGTACGCAGGTCCATGCTCCTTACGCAGCTCATTCGCCACGTCGCGCATTGCACCCCGCTTTGCCGGAAGTCCGCGCGCAGTCATAGCCTCCAGAATAATCGAGCGTCCGGAATAGCGAGAGAATCCTTTCGAGGCGACGAGATATTCCACCACCGCCCCCTTCCCTGCTCCGTTGGTTCCGGTGATGCCTATCAGCATGGCTATTTATTCTTCTGCGCGAGCTGCGCAATTGGGATGAGAAGCGGCGCAGAGCGGCAGATGGAGGAGAACGTACCTGCGACGACACCGACCAACATCACGATAGCGAAGGTGCGGGTGGTTTCGCTACCGACCACAATGAGTGCGATGAGTGCGAGCGCAACCGTGAGCGCGGTGTTAATGGAACGACCGAGCGTTTCAGTGATGGAGCGACCCACAACCTCTTCGAATGGCTGCTTGGTGCCGGTCTTCTCGTTGCGCGTAAGGTGCTCGCGGACACGGTCGAAAATAACGATGACGTCATTGATGCAGTATCCAAGAAGCGTGAGCAGAGCAAGAATCACGAGCGTATCCACCTGCGCTCCGGTGTAGTACGCATACACTGCGAAGAAGCCAGACGGCACGATGATGTCGATGATGAGCATGGCGACCGCGGTGATGCCGTAGCCCCATGACGGAACCGGCTTCGCGACCTTGCGGAATACGAACGCGATATAGAGCATGATGGCGAGGATGACCGCGCCAATAGCGTAAAGCGCCTTTACTGCAAGCTCATTACCGAGCGACGGACCGATGGAGTTCGAGCGGAGCTCGGTAATCTTTTCAGCGCCGTTCGCTGAGAGTGCAGCAGTGAGCGCGACATGCTCTTCCGGAGTAAGCGTCTTGGTGCGGACGGTCACGCCGTTCTCGCCGCTTTCGCGTACGGACGGCTCGCCATAATTGAGCGATGCGACGCGCGCAACCAATTCGTCATGCGACGGGCGACCATTATCGTAGGCAACCTCGATGAGGGAGCCACCAGTGAACTCGATAGAAAGCTGGGGCGGAATGATGACGAGCGCTGCGATAGAAGCGACCAGGAGTAGCCCCGTGAGCCAGAAGAAGAATGTGCGATGTGTGACTACGAACATAGGCTATTTCTTTACTGCGTTAAATCGAAGTCCCGTCGAAAGCAGGAAGTTCCATGCTCCCCCGGCTGCCTTTTCAGGAATTATCGCGAGCAGGAACACGCGAGTAATGAAGACTGCCGAGATGAGCGACACGATAACGCCGAAACCGAAGACGAGCGCGAAGCCTTGCACGATAGAGGTGCCCATCCAGAACAGGATGATGCTCGAGATAATCATCGTGAGGTGACCGTCGCGGATAGCAGGCCATGCGCGAGCGAATCCGGTTTTCACCGCGTCATGCGCATCCTTTCCGTGACGCAGCTCCTCCTTCATGCGCTCAAAGATAAGGACGTTCGCGTCCACTGCCATACCGATAGACAGGATGAGTGCTGCAATGCCGGACGCAGTAAGCGTGATGGGCACGACCTTAATGAGTGCGATGGTGATGATGAGATAGATAACGAGCGCAACAGTCGCAAGAAGGCCTGGGAGGCGGTACCAGAGAATCATGAAGAGTGCGACCAACAGAAAGCCGATAGCGCTCGCCGTAAGACCTGAGGTAAATGCACTTGCTCCAAGGGATGGTCCCGCCGTATTGCTCGACGCGAGCTCAATAGGCACCGGGAGGGCGCCGAAGTTGAGGTTGCGTACCAGGTCGCGTCCCTCGGTCGGCGTGAACTTGCCCGTGATAGTAGCCGTGCCACCGGTTATCGCTTCCTGGATGACCGGCTCCGAGATGGATACGCCATCGAGGAAAATGGCGAGCTGCTTTCCGACGTTCTGTGCAGTAATCTCTCCGAACAGTTTCGTACCTTCGTCATTGAAGTGGATGACCACGATAGGAGCACCCGCCGCGGTGCTACCGCTCTGCCCAGAACCGAACTGCAATTCCGCATTCTTAATGTAGCGGCCCGTGAGTCCGGTGGTAATGTATTCGGTCGTTGAGCCGGTTGCGTCCCCCACCAATTTGAATTCGAGGGTCGGCGTCTTGCCGATAGCATCGACTGCTGCCTTTACGTCCGTGACACCCGGAAGTTCGACGAGGAGACGGTTTTCCTGCTCACCGGCGACGGCACTCGATTTCTCAAGCTGCACGAGCGGTTCCGCCACGCCGAAGAGGTTCACGCGGCGCTCGATGACATCGCGGAGTGACGCGAGCGCGCCCTGCTTATCGCCTTCAACTGCGGCAGTATCTGCCTTGTAGATAAGTTCAGTGCCTCCCGCGAGGTCGAGACCCAGCTTTACGCCAAACTTTGAGTCAGCACCGTTAGTAGTGAGGACGAACCAGCCGATAAGTCCGGCGATGATGAGTACGCCGAGCGCAGGTATAAATCGCATAGTGGCCTTACTATACGGCTTTTTAGGGTGCCTGCAAACGGTTCCGTTTGGCAAGGATTGCGGCGTTCCTGAAGAGGCAGGCAACCGCCATGGGCCCTACTCCACCGGGTACTGGAGTGAATACGGAGGCCACTGTCGCGCAGGCTGGATCTGCGTCTCCGACGATAGCGCCCCCTGATTCGGCGGTACCGGCATCAATGAGCGTTACGCCCGGGGACAGGTGCTCTGGGCGAATGAGCCCCGGACTTCCTGCACCAGAAACGATAATGTCGGCACCAAGCAGTGAGGACAGGTCCCCAGCCTCACGTGTAATGCTCGTGACCTGCGCACCCTGTGCAGAGAGCCAGGTAGCGACCGGCTCGCCTACAAGCCACCCCTTCCCCACCACGACCGCAGTCTTGCCGGCGGGCATTACATTCGAGCGTTCCAGTACTTCTTTGACCGCAGCCACCACGGGCGGAAGAAGCGCACCCTCCTCTCCTGCCTCAAACCGTGCATGTGCTTCATGCGAGAGCACGTCCGCATCGCACGCAAGCGGAATAGCATTCAGGATGCGTTCTTGATCCACCGAGCTCGGCAGAGGCAACTGGACGATGATGGCGTCAGCACCAGGCAGCGCAATTTTCTCGAGTACCTGTTCCGTCGTCGCGTCGTCTTCAAGTCGCACGAGTTCCAAGTACATACCCGCTTCTCGAGCACGGCGCTCCTTTATAGAAAGATAGGATTCGGTAGCAGCAGACGGTTGTAGCACGATGGCACGCACAATGGGCTCATGCCCAAGGTCCGCGATATCTTCGCGGACCTTGGTGAGTATCTCTTTCGCTGCCTCACGTCCATTAATTACCATGGGGCTTAGGACGCCGAGCAGCCGGCGGGACAGCGTATTCATAGACGCCGTCGGTGTAGTAGAACGCGTCGAAGCTTCCGTAGCGATACTCGTAGCCCAGCAGTCTCGTAACTTTGGACCCATCTACCGCAATTGGGTATGAATACCCCTTCCATGCACCGCGCGCGGTAGGAATCTTTCCGCGAGAAAGATGCCACGCGAAGAAGTACCCAATGCGGAGCATCCACGGAGCTACCGGGAGGAGCTTCTTCCCTACTGCTCGCGCCATATCAGGAGCCAGCACTGCGGGGCCTGGAGGACAGATGTTGAACACCTCATACGCGCCCACCGGTTCGCCGAATGCCGCTCGCGCGACAATACCCACCACGTCGTCTTCGTGAATGAACTGACGCAGCCACTTCGGTGTAGACGGAACGCGTGACACAAGGAACGAGATTATGTTGTACATAAAGTTCCCCTTCAGCTGCCCAGAGAGTGCTGACTGGAGCCCGAAGCGGATACGCATAAAGCGGCCGCGAGGTCCGGTAATTGCCGCCGGACGCAGTACCGCAACCGAGAGGTCAGGCCGTTCCGCCGCATGCAGCTGATGCTTCTGGAAGAGATGTTCTTCACTTATTCGCTTCTCTTCGGCGTAGAGATAATCAGTCTGACGGAACGGTTCATCCTCCGTATAGCGGTGCTCGAGAGTGTTATCCGGAAATGAGCCGTAGGACGCAACCGTCGAGAAGTGGATGAGTCGCTTCACGTTTGGTTCTTCGAATGCGTAATCGAACACTTTGTCAGAACCATCAATATTCCACTTCCATGAAAGTTCTGGATTTCCGTAAATGGCACGTATCTGCCAGGCAGTATTAATGACAATGTCGGGAGCGAATCGGTCGACTTCTTTTTCCCATGCTTCAGCCGTGTTGATTTGGAGGTACTGCAGCTTTTCTATGCCATCGAGCAAATCTGGGCGCGGTTCCTTGTCGATGCCGATGATGCGTTCGACATCGTCTCGCTTCGCGAATTCTTCGACGAGCATGGCGCCGACATAGCCAGCAGCTCCAGTAATTAAAATCGTGTGCGTCTGAGAGTGTTTCATATCCTGTAGTACCTCCTAGTGTAGCCGAAAGTTCCTTTTACCAGGAACTGACGCGAAATAGCATTCTCTTTATGGTCTTGAGCGCAATCACGATATCGAGACCGAGCGAGCGGTGCTTCAGGTAGTAGAAATCATACGCGAGGCGCATTTTTGTCTCCTCAATGGACTGGGGGCTGATATTTCCCTGCTCATACTGCTGGTTTATCTGCGCCCACCCCGTGATACCTGGCGTCACCTGGTAGCGGAGGTTGTAATAGGGAATCTCCTCTGCAAGGCGTTTACCCAACCCTTCTATGTCGTTGCGCGGCCCAATGAGTGACAGTTCCCCCTTTAGGATATTCACGAACTGCGGGAATTCATCGAGCGAGGTGCGGCGCAGAATCTCCCCCACCTTCGTGACCGGGTTATCGTTCTTCTCCTCGGTGACCCACTCGCTCGACGCAGCCTTGTTGGTGCGCATACTGCGGAATTTGAACGCGCGGATGCGCGTGTTCTTCTCGCCGATGCGGTCCTGCTCTATGAGGAGTGGTCCAGGCCCCTCAAATCCCTGCGCAATCCAAATAAACGGCGCAGCGACAATGGCAATGAGTCCCATCATAAGCGCGCCGACGATGTCGATGCAGCGCTTCGCTATCGCATAGAGCACCGGCGTATGCAACGGAACATTCTCAAGAAACCATGACTGACGCAACTGCGAGAGCGGGATGCGGTCGAACACTTCCTCGTAGACGTCGTTGAAGGAAACAAACTGCGCCGGTTCGGTAAAGGAAGCGAGGTCATAGAGTTTCGGTATGAGCGGCTCAACACGGCTGTCGGTCATATCGGCAGCCACGATGTTCGCCCCGGCTTCCCGTATACGCTCGGCAAGGGCCTCGGGGTGCTCCACAGCCTCCGACGGCGTCGCGACGACAGCGAATGTCAGGTAGTAGCGCTTGTTGCCGTTCACTTCACGCACCAATTCATCAGCTTCGCTGCCTTCCGCAATGAGTACAGCCGGATATCGGACGCGTGGGATAGAGAGTCGCGGGTAGAGCGCGAGGCGCCACAGGAAAATAAGGAGGAGTGATACGACCAGATAGATGAGTAGGTTCGTCTTCGGCGCGAGTCCTATACCCGGTAGAAGGAAGAAGAACAGCGCAGCAAGGACAATATTGAAAACCTGGGTCTTCACGATGGCGTCGGGAAGCGATGATTTAAACAAAAGGACTCGCTTGCCATAGAGTCCAGACATATAGAAGACGAGTGCCCACACGCCGAACAGTACGGCGAATGGACCAATATGTTCGAGGAATCGGGAGGGGTTCCAAAGCTGCCCGTAGCGAAGTACGAGGGTGAGCCAGAGCGAAATCACGAATGTGAGAATATCGCCCAGGAAGAGAAGGGTCGCGGCGCGCCTGCCACCGTGGATCATGGTATGAAGGTTATACTATAGAACGCTAAAAATCACATGGAAGTTGCTCGTATATCGTCTCCAAAGCGCATCCTATATGTCATCACCAAGTCTAATTGGGGTGGCGCCCAGCGATACGTATTCGATATGGCCTATGCCGCTAAGGAGCGCGGGTACGAGGTGCTGGTTGCCGCAGGTGGCGAGGGAGAACTCAAGGAACGGCTCGCAGAAGCGCACATTCCCTTCCACTCCATTTCCGGAATGTCCCGCGACGTGAACATATTCGGCGAGATTGCCGCGCTCGGAGATTTGGTTGGCCTCATGCGTTCGTGGAAGCCTGACGTCGTGCATTTGAATAGTTCAAAGGCGGGTGTTGCGGCACTCGCTGCGCGCCTCGTATTCATAAAGAAAATCATATTTACCGTGCACGGATGGGCGTGGAACGAAAACCGGCCTGGGTACCAGAAGGTACTTATTGCAGTCATCTACTGGTTTACCCTCCTATTCGTCCATACTGCCATCGCCGTATCGAATGCCGCGCTCGAGCAGGGGCGACGACTTCCCTTTGTGTGGCGAAAGATTCGCGTTGTCCATAATGGCGTGCACGAAATTCCCTTCGTCACCCGTGAAGAAGCGCGCGCACGCCTCGTGCCCGGTTCGGACAAAACCTTTTGGATAGGCACTATCGCCGAGCTTCATCGGATAAAAGGACTGGATGTACTTGTTGAAGCGTTCGAGCACTTCACCCCTGACATTCCCGACAGTGAGCTCGTCATCATCGGTGAAGGTGATGCGCGCGAAGAACTGGAGCATCAGATACGCGTCGAGGGTGTCGGCAAAGGGACGAGGCTCGTGGGCCACGTGCCTGACGCATCTCGCTTCCTCTCCGCATTCGATATGTTCGTACTCCCCTCTCGCTCAGAAGGGCTCGCGTATGTGCTTCTCGAGGCAGGCCAAGCGAAGCTGCCCGTCGTCGCTACAAACGTAGGCGGTATTCCTGAAGTCATTGAAAACGGGGTGACTGGAACACTCGTGCCGGTTGAGGACCGCGAAGCGCTCACGCAGGCCATGCTCGATACCGCGAATAACAAGACGCATTCCGCAGAGCTTGCCGCAGCTCTCCATACGAAGGTGTGTGCTGATTTCTCGCTCGAGAAGATGCTCGACGCGACGTTTGCGCTCTACTAATTAGGAAAAGAATTCCTGGCCCGCGTGTTCGCGCGGGACTATTCTTCCCTCTCGCGCCAATGAAGCAACGATACCGAGCGCGACATACTCCATGAGGAGGTGCGAACCACCATAGCTCATGAATGGGATGGTGGTACCGGTCACCGGAAGCATGCCGAGATTGATACCTGCGTGGATGAATACGTGCGCGAGTATGACTATCGCCACACCGATCGTGAAGAGTGCATCGAAGTTCGTGGAGGATCTCTTAGCGATGCCCAGGAGCCGCGCAAGCAATAAGCCATATAAAAGCAGTACGAATGCGACGCCTACGAATCCCCACTCTTCTGCAAATGCTGCAAAGATGAAGTCGGTCTCGTATTCAGGAAGGAATCTCAGCTTCGACTGGGTTCCGTAGCCGATTCCCTTTCCGAGAAGTTCACCCGAGCCTGCAGCGACCGTAGCTTGGTACGCGTTATAGCCGGTACCGTGTATGTCGGCGGCTGGATTGATGAAGGTCATGATGCGCGCACGCTGATAATCATGCAGCCCGCCGAACCAGAGCCCGGCCGCAGCGATTATGGCCATACCGGCCACAGTGGCGAGATGTTTTTTTGAAATACCTGAGACAAGAATCATCCCAAACCAAATTGCACCGAAAATGGCAGCCGTACCGAGATCAGGCTCAAGCAGAATGAGGAGGATGGGTGCCGCTGCATACGCACCAGACACAATAATGTGCCTGAAGTCCCCTATTTCCATATGCCGACGCGAGAAATACTTCGCAATGAGCGCAATGAAGATTATCTTCCCG
The DNA here is from genome assembly GCA_964398815.1 of uncultured Candidatus Saccharibacteria bacterium. GTDB lineage: Bacteria > Patescibacteriota > Minisyncoccia > Phycocordibacterales > Phycocordibacteraceae > C7867-001. Next base: position 2,590 of record CAYNNZ010000003.1, on the reverse strand, counting down.
GGGTCTGCCGGCTGGAACGAGAATCCTCCGAACGTAAACCATGACTTTGCACCCATCACCGCATGTGCTGCGACGAGTAGAAGTGCGAGGAGGCCGAGCAATATCACATAGCCAGTGATGATAACCGTCGTACGGCGAATGAAGCGCATGTCGAGCGAGGCAGCAACAAAATAGCCTACGAGTGCGATAGCAAGCCAGGTTAACTGCTTGGGCGCGAGCGAACCCGCTTCCCCGAATGGGTGCATAGTAAGTACCCCGAGAAGAGTGAGCGCCACCGGAATTACGAACAGCTGCCATTCAGCGACGAGCGCGCGAAGGATATTCTGGCGCACCGCTTCGCTCATGGCGCTGGAACAGGAAGGAGCGGTATGACTTCAATGCGTGAAATAGTGCCCGTGAAGGGAGCATTCCAGGTATATACGAGTGGCGCCTTTCCTCGAGGACCTAATTCCGGCACCAGGGTCTGGGATGCCGCGACCGCATTTCCATTTTCATCGAAAAGCGTCACAACGAACGTCACATTCAATAGATTCGTTGATGCGGGGTTCACCGCAGTTGCAGTCACACGTGGCGCGTCACCGAACGTGATGCGGATGTTCTCTGCGGTTGGAGCCGGCGTAAGTGCCTGCGGCTTGTACCAGAGATGTTCCGGAGTATCGAAGGTGATGAAGGCGCGCGCCACCTCTTGGCTGCCTGAGAAGAAGTTGGGGATGAATACCGGAACAGTCGAGGACGGCGGTAGGTCGAGCGTCCCTTCCTTCTTCGCGACCACAGTGTTAGTAGGACTATAGAGCTCGATGCTGAAGTGCAAATCATTCGCCACACTGTCTGCGTTTGGATTATCTACGTACGCAATGACATCGGTGCGACCGGCAATTGGCATGAGCGGACGTACGAAGCGCACCGACGGGGCGCTGTGCCCCGCGCTACAGAGATAAGTACAGACTCCTCCGCAATCCACTCCCTCCTCATTCTGATTCTGCTTATGGTCGACGCATGACGGCGGCTGATGAATGAAAGCGAACGCGATAGCGCCTCCGATACCCGCAAGGACCGCCGCAATAAGCGCGATGATGATAAGCCGACGACGCATGGCCCAGGTCATGGGGTAAGTATAAAGCAAAAGCCGTCCCGTCGCCGGAACGGCTTCGCACTTCTAGACCTAAGCGGTCGCCACATTGACCTGAGTGCCGTGTTCATCGTAGACGTAGAGGCCCTGGGGATAGGTATCATAGATGTAGTCCCGAGCCGCCTGCTTGCCTACGACGTCCAGCCTCACCCACGGCCAACCAGGTTCATCATGGCCAAAGTGGACGATTCGCAGATGACCTGCTGGAGCCCGGCACAAGATAGCCTGCGCTGCAGAATCCGGAATTCCAGTCGGGGACTGTGGGAGAAGGCAGCGAATACGGGATTGCTCCTCACGCGCGTCTTCGAGGGTCCGGACGATAGTCGGTTCTCCGGGATACGGCGGTAATGGAATCTCATGAACGAGCTTGGCCAGGAAACGACCACCCTCGTCACGGTAGGTTTCTACTTCAAAAAAAGCCATAGGAACACGCTCCTTCCAATCACGGCGAGTTAGCTGTGGTATAGCATGCCCATCTAAAAAGCAAAATCCGCCCTTTCGGGCGGTCTTGCGTTGTGAAATATGAGCACATTCTTTAGAACGTACCCACAAAGCTGGCGACAACCTACTCTCCCCCAATGGAGTACCATCGGCTCAAGAGGGCTTGACTGCCGTGTTCGGAATGAGAACGGGTATGGCCCCTCCGATAAATCACCAGCTGTGTGGGTGCGTTCGCTATCGCGAACACTCGAATACGCAAAACAGGCTGCACAATCACAATTGTAACGTTGTGTTGCACAAGGTTCCGCACAAGAGACTGGGCATATTAGTACTTCTCGGCTCAACACATTGCTGTGCTTCCACCTAAAGCCTATCAACCAAGTCATCTTCTTGGAGCCTCATAACGATTTCTTATCTTAGAGCGCGCTTCCCGCTTATATGCTTTCAGCAGTTATCGCTTCCCGACATAGCTACCGAGCGATGCCACTGGCGTGACAGCTCGTAGACCAGAGGTCAGTTCACCCCGGTCCTCTCGTACTAGGGGCAAGCCTCTTCAAAAATCAACGCCTACAGTAGATAGGAGACCAACCTGTCTCACGCACTTCGTTAACTTCCATTTCTGAAAGGGTCGGACTATATCTTCATCCGTTCTGGATGACTGACGTCTAGTCTCTAGGGGTGGCTTACGCCTTCCCTCGGTATTGCCCTTCCCTGCTGGGATTCGGGTTCTACCGATATGAGTCAGTTTGTTCGTGCATGTTCCCATGCACGACCGCCGTGTCTTGGTTGGTTTCTTCTCAGTTTTAACAGACGAAAAGACATTTACATTCATCACACACGTGTACTTGTTTCTTCCTAAGCTCGCGGACGAGCAAGGAAGAAATGTCGCGCACTTTTTCGAATTCTGACAACAGAAATCTCGAAGGGATTCAAACGGTAAGGGAATTAAATCTTGCGATTTCATTCCCTAACGGTTTGAACCCAGCTCGCGTACCTTTTTAATTGGCGAACAGCCAAACG
>CAYNNZ010000002.1:72176-86327 GCA_964398815.1 uncultured Candidatus Saccharibacteria bacterium | reverse complement strand
GACTGGTCGGTGCCAACAACGGCTCTCTCTATCAAATCGCAACGGCAACCAACTTTGTAACCTCGCTCATTGGGGGAACGGGCATCAATGTTTCAGGAGCAACTGGTGCAATCACCATCACGAACACGGGCGTCACGGCAATCGCACAATCGTCCGGCACGAACCAGACCGGAACCATCACGCTCGCTACTTCGACCGTTACCGCAAACGGTCAGACTCATGGCATAGCTATCACGAACTCGACTGGCACCTTCACCTTCACCCCAACGATTTCTGGAACACTCGGCGTCGCAGGTGGTGGTACGGGCGCAGCATCCTTCACGGCAGGACAGATTCTGTATGGAAACGGCACTAACGCACTTTCCTCTGTCGCTACCACGACCGAAACACTGGGAAGCGAATTTTCATACACTGGGACGCTCGGTTCGCTCGTGGGCGGTACGAGTGGCACGCTCTCGCTTGCAACCAACGGCGTCGCGCTCACGAAGATTGCGCAGATTGGTGCGAACACCATTCTCGGCAATAACACTGGCGCGACCGGAAACGTCGTTGCGTTTGCAACCTCGACACTCTTCGGCACCGGCACCGGCGGTCAAGTCCTCGCTATCTCAAACGGCGTCCCAACGTGGATTGCTTCCACCACCTACGCAAACGGCTCCGGCATCTCGACCGTGTTTGCAGCAGGACAGCTCACCATCACCAACACGGGTCTCCTCTCTCTCCAGCAGCTCGGTGGTGGTTCCGCACAGACGGGTGCCATCACTTTCGCAACGTCATCAAACTCTTCAACCGGCCTCACGCTTGGTCTCAACATCACGAACACTTCTGGCGCATTCACATTCACGCCGACGCTCTCTGGAACTTTGAATGTTGCGAACGGCGGTACAGGCCTTTCCTCCATCGCGTCGTCTTCGCTCCTTATTGGTGGGGCAGGAAATACCATTCTCGCCATCGCAACTTCTTCACTCGGACTTGAAAACCCACTGACTTTCTCCGCACCTCTGTCGCGCGCGGGCAACACCGTATCCCTCCCGGCAGCAAACGGTTCGACCAATGGCTACCTCTCACTTACTGACTGGACGACCTTCAATAACAAAATTTCTTCAACGTCGCTTTCCGCAACGTACCCGCTCGCATACAACTCTTCGACTGGAGTCTTCACCACAGCATTCGGTACCACGACTACGAATACCTACTCGGCACTCAATACCTTCAACGCAGGCATCCTCGCGCGTGCATCGTCGACTATCGGCGATGGTACTGCCGCAGGCGGGCTTACGGTCTCGGGAACTGCAACCACGTCTGACCTCTATGTGACTGGAACGCTTCGCGGCGCTGGTCTCACATCCTGTTCGCTCTCAAGCTCTAAGCTTCTCTGGGATTCAGTAACGGGCCAATTTACTTGTGGTGCAGACGCCGGCGCAGGCGGCGGCATCACTGCCATTAAGGGTCAGTACTCAGCCGCACAAACCGGAAGCACGCAGACATTCGCTACGGGTAGCGATGCAAACATCGGCCTCACTATCACGAGCGCGGGCGACACCCACACCTTCACGCCGACCTGGAGCGGCACGCTCTCAGTCGCTCGGGGCGGCACCGGACTCGGTTCGACTCCGAGTTATGGTCAGGTCCTCCTCGGTAACGGTTCCGGTTACACGCTCACGGCCACCTCCTCGCTCGGGCTCGAGTCTCCGCTCACGTTCAATTCGCCGCTCACTCGTTCTGGAAACGCAATCTCAATCCAGCAGGCGAACGGCTCGCAGAATGGCTACCTCTCACTTACTGACTGGACGACCTTCAATAACAAAATTTCTTCAACGTCGCTTTCCGCAACGTACCCGCTCGCATACAACAGCGCGACCGGCGTCTTCTCGACTGCGTTCGGTACTACTACCAATAACGTCTACTCGGGCGCAAACACATTCAACGGAGGAGTCACCATCGGCTCACTTTCCGGAGTGCTCTACGGTACCAGTGGCGTAGTAAATTCAGCCGCAACCGGCACCGTCTCTTCCGGCACCGGCATCAGCGTTACTGGCAACCAGTACATCATCGGCTCTGGCCTCACCATTACGAACACCGGCGTCACCTCGGTTGCGCAGTCCTTCGGTACGAACCAGACCGGCGCCATCACGCTTGCTTCCTCAACCGTCACGGCAAACGGCCAGACCCATGGCATCGCTATTACGAACTCGACCGGTACCTTCACCTTCACGCCGACGATTTCTGGAACGTTGAATGTTGCGGGCGGCGGCACTGGCGTCGGTTCCTTCACCGCAGGACAGCTCATCTACGGAAACGGCACCAACAACCTGACATCAGTCGGCACCACCACGGAAACCCTCTCCTCTGAATTCTCATACTCGGGCACGCTTGGTGCGCTCGTCGGTGGTTCTTCCGGAACGCTCTCCCTTGCGACCAACGGCGTCGCGCTCACCAAGCTTGCTCAGGTCGCTGCAAACACCATTCTCGGCAACAACACCGGTGCAACCGGCAACGTTGTGGCGTTTGCAACCTCGACGCTCTTTGGCACCGGCACTGGTGGCCAGGTACTCGCAATCTCCGGTGGTGTCCCGACTTGGATTGCCTCCACTACATACTCTGCTGGCTCCGGCATCTCGACCGCATTCGCAGCAGGGAACCTGACCATCACGAACACCGGACTCCTCTCACTCCAGCAGTTGGGTGGTGGCTCAGCACAGACTGGTGCCATTACCTTCGCAACGTCGTCCGCTACCAACAACGGCGTGACCATCGGCCTCAACATCACGAACACCGCAGGTGCGTTCACCTTCACTACAACTCGTTCCGGCACGCTTACAACCGCAGGTGGTGGTACCGGATTCGCTTCGTATGCGCCAGGAGACTTCCTCTACGCTGATACTGCGACATCGTTCGCGCGTGTCGCATCGTCCACGGACGGATTCATCCTCGCGCTCGCAAACGGTAAGCCGACATGGGTAGCATCGACCACGCTCTCAACCATCAGCGGAACGCTCGCGGTCGCGAAGGGTGGTACCGGCACCACTACCGCTCCTTCAGGTCAGATAATTTATGGCGGAGGATCAGGCGTATACCAGTCCGTCGGCACTTCATCCCTCGCAGTCTCCGCAGCGTTCAATTACTCCGGCACACTTGGCGCCCTCGTAGGTGGCGCAAACGGCACCCTCGCCCTCGCAACCAACGGTGTCGCACTCACCAACATCGCGCAGATTGCCGCAAACACCATCCTCGCAAATCCAACAGGTGCTACCGGCAACGTACAAGCTGTGGCAACCTCCACCCTCTATGGCACAGGCGCAGGCGGTCAGGTACTCACCTGGAATAACGGCGCGCCGACTTGGGTCGCTACCACCACGTACGCAAATGGTTCAGGTATCAGCACCTCGTTCGCAGCCGGTCAGCTCACCATCACCAACACCGGCCTCCTCTCTCTCCAGCAGCTTGGCGGTGGTTCCGCACAGACGGGAGCAATCACGTTTGCAACGTCCTCGCAGACCACCAATGGTCAGACCATCGGCCTCAACATCACGAACACCTCGGGTGCCTTCACCTTCAGTCCTACCATCGGCGGCACACTCACAGTCGCAGGTGGGGGAACCGGACAGACCACCTTCACCGCAGGACAGATTCTGTATGGAAACGGAACGAACGCGCTCTCTTCGGTTGCAACTTCTTCCGTCTCTGTCGGCTCGTCACTCACGGTCGCGGGCACACTCGGCTCCCTCATTGGCGGCAGCAACGTAACGCTCTCGCTTAATACCAACAATCCGAATACGTGGACCGCACTCCAGACATTTAGCGCAGGCGCATCTTCGACGCAGATTTCTGCAGCGACCGGCTTCTTCAACTCGGTTCTTGCCACCTCTTCGTCGGCAACCTCAACCTTCGCCGGTGGCTTCTCTGCAGCATCCTCGCTCTACGTGCTTCAGGGCGGCAAAGTCGGTATCGGAACTGCTGCACCAGGAACGACGCTCGACATTGTTGGCACGTCGCGTGTGTCCTCGACCTTCACGCTCTCATCGGTCGCGTCGTGTACCGGTGCGCAAGCACTTCAGACGAACGGCTCTGGTGATATCTCCTGCGGTAACATCGCAACCGGCGGCGCATCATCGGGCGGAGGCTGGACCACAAACAACATCGGCGCAATCAGCCTCTCGACGACGACCGACAAGGTGGTCATTGGCGCATCGACGACTCCGTACGCAAAGCTTGCAGTCATCTCCGGTTCCGCAGCTACTACTACGCTCGCTATCCTCCCAGCGTCCGGACAGACCGCGAACATCGTCGACATCTATAACGCGAACGGCCTCGTCAATTCGGTCATCAACTCGTCTGGATTCCTTGGACTCGCGACGACCTCGCCAACCCAGCAGCTCTCAGTACAGGGAAATGGCATCTTCTCTGGCAACATCGCGCTCGCGAATCTCACCGCAACCGGAACGGTATCGACTGCAAACCTCACGGTGACCGGCGTCACGTCATCGCTCCTTTCGACTGATGGCTCTGGTGTCGTGCAGTCCACCTCCGTCTCCTCGCCACTTTCCTTTAGCGGCTCCACGCTCTCGATTGCAAACGCAGCAGCGAACGGTGCGACCAAGGGTGCAGCGACCTTCCTCGCTGCCGATTTCAATGACGATGGTTCGGGAGGTATCTCCATCGACTACACGAATGGCCAGAAGGCGAATGGTTCGCAGCCAGGCTTCCTTGCAGCTGCTGATTGGTCGGTATTCAACAATAAGATTTCCTCCACCTCGCTCTCTGCGGTCTATCCGCTTGCGTACAACAGCGCAACAGGAGTCTTCTCAACTGCATTCGGCACGACGACTGCGAATACCTACTCGGCACTTAATACCTTCAATGGGGGAGTGACCATCGGTACACTTTCAGGAGTTGTCTATGGAAATAACGGCTCTCTCACCTCGGTAGCAACCTCAACGGTCGCAAACGGGACCGGCATCTCAGTCTCTGGCTCTGCGGCAGTCGTTGGTGCAGGCGGCCTCACCATCACGAACACCGGCCTCCTCTCTCTCCAGCAGCTTGGCGGTGGTTCCGCACAGACGGGAGCAATCACGTTTGCAACGTCCTCGCAGACCACGAGTGGTCAGACCATCGGCCTCAATATCACGAACACCTCGGGAGCGTTCACTTTCAGTCCAACCATCGGCGGTACGCTCACGGTCGCTGGTGGGGGAACCGGGCTTACTACGGTCGCTGATGGCGCACTGGTCTATGGCTCGGGCGGCTCGACCCTAAGCGCGCTTGCTACCTCGACATCTGGCAAGATTCTCCAGCTCGACTTCACGACGGGTCGTCCGACCTGGGTTGCGACTTCGACGCTCGGTCTCGTCGTAAATGCAATTACTTCCATTGGTCCTGTCGGTCAGGGACAGACTGGTCCTGCAATAACGATTGCATCATCGTCCTCAACTACGAACGGCCTCACTTCCGCAATCACCATCACGGCAGCAGGGAACACGATTACGTACGCGCCGACGCTTTCGGGCACCCTCACGGTTGCAGGAGGCGGCACGGGTGTCTCGTCCTTCACCGCAGGTCAGCTCGTATATGGAAATGGCACGAACAACCTGACTTCAGTCGCAACCAGCTCACAGACTCTTTCTGCAGAATTCTCTGATACCGGCACCTTCGGTGCACTCGTTGGCGGCACCTCTGGAACCCTCTCGCTTGCCACCAACGGCGTTGCATACAGCAAACTCGCTCAGGCAGCCGCAAACACCATCCTCGGCAATCCGACTGGCGCGACCGGAAACCTCCAGGCATTCGCAACCTCATCGCTTGGTATCGCGCTTGCTGACACTACTGGTGTTCTCCCGATTGTCCGCGGAGGCACTGGCACTACGACTGCACCTCAGGGTCAGCTCATTTATGGTGGCGCTACCTCATACCAGTCGGTGGCAACCGGCACCGTCTCTTCTGGCACCGGCATTTCGGTCACCGGCAATCAGTACATCATCGGCTCTGGCCTCACCATCACGAACACCGGCGTCACCTCGGTCGCACAGTCCTTTGGTGTTAACCAGACCGGCGCTATTACGCTCGCAACCTCATCTGCGGTGTCCTTCAATGGCCTCACGTTTACGAACTCGATTACGAACTCGGGAGGTACCTTCACCTTCACTCCAGCACTTTCTGGGACACTCGGTGTCGCAGGAGGGGGTACTGGTGTAGGCTCATTCACCGCCGGCCAGCTCATCTATGGAAACGGCACGAACAATCTCACCTCGGTCGGTACGACGAGCGAGACCCTTTCCTCCGAATTCTCATTCTCAGGAACATATGGTGCGCGCGTCGGCGGAACCAGCGGTACACTCTCCCTCGCAACCAACGGCGTCGCATACAGCAAGCTCGCTCAGGCCGCAGCCAACACCATCCTTGGTAACCCAACAGGCGCAACTGGAAACGTCGTCGCCTTCGCTACTTCCTCTCTCGGTATCGCGCTTTCTGACACTACTGGTACGCTCTCGATTGCACGCGGTGGTACCGGCACAACGACTGCACCATCTGGCCAAATCATCTACGGCGGTGGGGCAGGTGTGTATCAGTCGGTTTCCACCTCAACTGTTGCAAACGGCACGGGCATTTCGGTCTCAGGTTCCGCAGCAGTTGTGGGAGCAGGCGGCCTCACCATCACCAACACCGGCCTCCTCTCACTCCAGCAGCTCGGCGGTGGCTCTGCTCAGACGGGTGCCATCACCTTCGCTACGTCGTCGCAGACCATCAACGGCCAGACGATTGGTCTTAACATCACGAACACCTCGGGCGCATTCACCTTCAGTCCGACCATTGGCGGTACGCTCACGGTTGCTGGCGGCGGTACCGGTGCCACCTCGCTTTCCTCTGGCCAGCTTATCTATGGCGCAGGTACGGGAGCAGTGCAGTCAGTCGCAACCACTTCAATAGCTGTCTCGGGTGCATTCAGCTACTCAGGAACCCTCGGTTCTCTCGTCGGCGGAGCAAACGGCACCCTCTCGCTCGCAACCAACGGTGTCGCACTCACCAACATCGCGCAGATCGCAGCAAATTCGGTACTTGTAAACAACACCTCAGGTACCGGAAATGTGGTCGCCATCGCAACCTCTACCTTCTTTGGTCTCGGTACAGGAGGTCAGGTTCTCACCTGGAATAATGGCGCACCACAGTGGGTTGCAACCACCACCTACTCCGCAGGCTCTGGTATCTCAACCTCATTCGCAGCAGGGAACCTGACTATCACCAACACCGGCCTCCTCTCACTCCAGCAACTCGGCGGTGGCTCTGCACAGACCGGTGCTATCACGTTCGCAACGTCATCAAACTCTTCAACCGGCCTCACGCTCGGTCTCAACATCACGAACACTTCTGGCGCATTCACCTTCACACCGACGCTCGGAGGTACGTTGAATGTTGGAAATGGGGGTACTGGCGCCACATCCTTTACCGCAGGCTCTCTCGTATACGGCGCAGGCACCGGAGCGCTACAGAGCGTTGCAACGACAACCGCAACGCTTGGACTCGGTCTCTCAGGCACTCTCACCACGCTTAACTCAGGCGGTACGCAGCAGCTCTCCATCGCAACGTCCTCGCTCTACACGGGTACGACCGGGCAGTTCCCGTACTTCAGCGGTACGAACACCATTACAGCGACTTCGACACTCTTCCTCTCAACTGCGGGCAATATCGGCGTAGGTACCGCAACCCCTACGAGTCGTCTCTCCATCTTCACCTCCTCGTCCTCCGTATCGCCACTCTTGGTCACCGGCCCAGACGGCGCCTCGGTCCCGCAGGCAATCTTTGCGGAGCAGGGAGATGCACTTGGTCGAATCGATGGTGCCATTCGTGTTGGGGATGGGTTGGATCTGAAGTGGATTAATAACGATGGTGCGGCACTCATTTCAGGGTCTGACATTCGTCTCCAGACGAGCGCAAACCATACCTTCCTACGTGTGTATCAGGGCCATGTCGGTATTGGCGGTGACGGATATGGCGGTCTTAACGCAGGGGCCTCTCTCGAGGTATCGAATAACGGCACGTCAGATGACCTCTTTAAGCTCTCCTCCAATAACACCGCTGGAGGTGACCGCTTCATCGTGAAGAATAGTGGCCGTGTCGGTATCGGTACCACGTCACCGTTCGCACTCCTTACCATCTTTGCGACGTCAACGAGCGCGAACGGTACGCCAACCACGCTCTTCCAGATTGCATCCTCTTCTGCGGGTACTGCAACGACGACGCTCTTCAGTGTCAGTAATACCGGAAACGCAATTCTCGCCGGCGGCCTCACTCTCGGTAGTCCGCTTGCAATAACCTCCGGCGGCACCGGCACATCGACCACGCCTTCGTACGGCAATATCCTGGTCGGTAATTCCCTCGGCGGATATGACCTCCGCGCGACCTCAACCCTCGGGTTCGGTGCGGGCTCGGTCACGTCGGTCGATGCGTCTGGCGGTACTACCGGGCTTTCATTCTCGGGTGGTCCTATCACCACCTTCGGAACGCTCACGCTTTCCGGTACCCTCGGTGTCGCAAACGGCGGTACGGGTTCGACCACCCTCACAGGACTCCTGAAGGGTAACGGCACTGGCCAGGTGCAGACCGCGATTGCAGGCACTGACTACCAGGCGCCTATCACTGCGGGCACCGGCCTCTCGCTCTCCGGCAACACACTCAACTCGTACTGGACACTTAACGGCTCGAACAACCTCTTCAATAACAACAGCGGCACGCGCGTGGGTATCGCAACGGGAAGCCCGAACTACGCACTCGATGTCGGTGGGTTCATCAACACCGGCGCGATTGGTGGCTACAAGCAGAACGGCAAGACCATTCTCTACGCATCGTCGACCAACTCATCGACACTGGTCGGTGCGGATGCAGGTATCGCACTCACGAGCGCAGCGAATTACGCAGTCGCGGTCGGTAACGGCGCTCTCCAGACGTCGCAGTCGGCGCAGTTCAATACTGCAGTCGGCTATCAGGCGCTCAACCTCACGACGACCGGCGCACAGAACACGACGCTCGGCGCATACACGCTCGCGAACAACAGCACGGGCGCAAGCAACGTCGCTATCGGCTACGCAGCAAGTTACTTCAACGCGTTCGCAACAAACACGGTCACCATCGGTAATGAGGCAGCAAACGGCGCTCCGGGTTACTACGCAAATCAGGGAAGTGTCGCTATCGGCTATCGCGCCGGCTACAACTTCATGGATGCCTCTGACTACAACACGCTCCTCGGCTTCCAGGCTGGCCTTAACATCACCAGTGGCGCGCGCAACATCATCATCGGCGCGGATACGACCGGCTCGAATTCGAACCTCGATACTGGCAGCAACAACATCTCGATAGGTAACAACATCTCTCTGCCGGACAATGCAGGCAGCAACCAGCTCAATATAGGTAACCTCATCTTCGGAACGGGTCTTTCGGGAACCGGCTCGACCATCTCGACCGGTAACATCGGCATCGGCACCACGAGCCCGTACGGCAAGCTTTCGGTGGTGGGGAATGTGGTCGCAGCGAATTTCATTGCCACCACCTCAGCATCCTCGACCTTTGCCGGTCCGCTCTCCGTATCGAATCTCGCGATCACCTCGAATTCCGGCCTCCTTAAAGCTTCGGCTGGCGGCTACATCGTGAACGCGGTAGCAGGCACTGATTACCTCACTTCGGCATCAGCGGTGACGAGTATTTCGCAGACGGGTGGCGGTTCCGCTCAAACGGGTGCCATCACATTCGCTACTTCGTCGGTAACCAGTAACGGCGTCACCATCGGCCTTAATATTACTAACTCCGCAGGTGCCTTCACGTTCACGCCGACGCGCTCCGGTACCCTCACGGTCGCAGGTGGCGGCACCGGCGTCGGTTCCTTCACCGCTGGCCAGCTTATCTACGGAAACGGCACGAACAATCTCACTTCAGTCGCAACCTCCTCCGCAACTCTCGGTCTTGGTCTCTCCGGCTCCATCATCGGAGTGGGAGCAGGGCAGTCACTCTCCGTTGCAACCTCTTCTCTCTACACCGGTACCACCGGTCAGTTCCCATACTTCAGTGGCACCAACACCATTACGGCGACTTCAACGCTCTTCATTGATACCGCAGGTCGTATTGGTATTGGTACGACGACTCCTGTGAACAAGCTCACCATAACGGGAGACGCGACCGGTGGAGGCGGGCCTGAGAGCGGTCAGCTCCGCATCTCTGGCAGCAGCAATCCAAATCAGCGCTTGGCGATCGGATATGACACAGGCTCAGACTTTGGATTCATCCAGCCTGTGCTGAATGGGTCCGGCTATCGAGCACTCGCTCTTAACCCGAACGGTGGCTCAGTTGGCATCGGCACGACCAATCCGACTGCTAATCTTGTCGTGAGCAAATCGTATGCAGAACCAATCGGGGGAATTGCATCAACAACAGTAGCGGTGTTTTCTAATAACAATGCTGCCAACGGTACATCAACCATTTCTATTCTAAGCAGGTCTACAGGAGCAAGTGGTATCTATTTTGGTGACCAAAGTGGTGAAGCAAAGGGAGGTATATTTTACGGTGGAAATAATCCGGGAGGTCAATATCAGAACTCGCTTGCATTCCATACACTGGGTACTGAAAAAATGCGAATTGACGGCGCTGGCAATGTCGGTATCGGCACGACGACACCGTCGTCTGCTTTGACGATACAGACGAATGGAAGTGTACCGCTCTCAATTTACAACGGTTCAAGCAAAGAGTTACAACTCACAGCTGCATCATCTCTTGGTCTCCTTCGAAACGATCTGTTCAATAGAGTAGATCTCCGTTATCAGAACGATGCAAATACAGGTATATGGCTTGGTGATGGATCTACATCGCAAAACATATATTTGAGACAGTCCGGAAACAGCAAGCTTTTCCTCGGTACAGGTGGAAGTGATCGCCTTGTCATCAATGCATCTGGCAGCGTCGGTATCGGTACCACGAGTCCTCTTAAGAAACTTGACGTATACGAGAGCGCAGCGAGCGACATCGCGATCCGTGTCAAAAATATTTACTCATCAGCTGGGTTCGCGTCTGCTGGCGTGATTGTAGAAAACAGTAATAGTTATGGTGAGCTCTTTAAGCTCGGCACGTCTTATACCGGCTACAAGACTCTTACGGCAAATGACCTCGGCTTCTTCAACACCACTGCAGGAAACATTTCACTCCTCAACGACTACGCTTCCGGAAAGATTGTGTTCGCGGCGGGTGCAGCGTCTGTAGCTCAAATGACTCTTGATACAAACGGCAATCTTGGTATTGGCACCAGCTCACCAGCTGCAACGCTTAACGTATGGGGCAATGCCCTTATTGGTACTAATGCGTCCGGAAACTCACTCATCTTCCAGCGCAATCTCGTGAGCGGCAGTAACGATGTCCAGTTCGATAGTGGTGACAGCAACAACGGTGCAGTTCGTCGCGATGGCTCAAATAACTTCGGTCTTGTATCTCGAAACAATCTCTACCTCATTGCTGATTACGCAAACGCTCTTACGAGCTCCATCATCTTCCAGGCACACTCATCGACCTATGGCGGCGGTACCGAGCTGGCACGCATCACTGATACCGGTTTCTTTGGTGTCGGCACCTCTTCACCATTTGGTCAGCTTTCGGTAAACCCTAACGGCATTGGCACCGCACCTGCATTCGTGATCGGTTCTTCGACCGCTACGCTCTTAAGCATCTCAAATAGTGGTGTCATCACTTCAAACGCAAACGCAACGTCAACCTTCAACAACGCCATCCAGTCGACCTGCTTCACGGTTGACGGAACTACCTGTCTCACGGCAGGAAGTGCAAACTACTGGACCTCAGCTGGAGGAAATATTTACAACAACACCGGTACTAACGTTGGTATCGGCACCACCACTCCTGCAGGCAAGCTTTCAGTCGCAGGTAATGTCACAGCGCTTCCTGCTTCGAACGTATATCAGCAGTTTGAGATAAGTGGTGCAGCAGCACCAACTAACCGCCTTTCTCTCGGGGTACTTACGAGCGCCGTCGGGGATGCAGCAGCGGGAACCGGCGTCATCCAGGCACTCGTAAACGGAACAGGATTTACAAACCTTGCGCTCAACCCAAGCGGCGGCAATGTGGGCATCGCCACGTCGGCACCTACCTACGCACTTACCGTACATGGCAACTCCTACTTGGATAACACGGTAGGTATCGGAATGATCCCTGGTTCGTACGAACTTTCAATACGAGGTAATAACGGTCTGTTCATCATCGGAAATACCTCAACTGCTGGCGCGAATATCCGAATAACCCAAAGTGGTATCCAGGACTGGAACTTCGGCATGGCTGCTAACAGTGCAAGTATGGTGCTTACTGAATCAGGTGCACGCTCTGGCTATACCTTCGCCTCCGGTGGTAACTTCGGCGTCGGTTCCTCGACCCCATTTGCCAAGCTTTCCGTGCATGCTGTAAACGGAGACACTAACAGGACTCTCTTCGCAGTTGGATCCTCAACCGCATCTGCAACCACCACGCTCTTCGGTATCGACAATAATGGTCGTGTATTTACCGGTGCAAATGCTCCAAACGGCTATGCATGGACTCTCGCTAAGAGCTATTCAGGTGAGAATGATACGGGATATATCGGCATATCGGGTCAGCTCAACAGTACCGCTACAAACATCTATGGAATTGCGTACACGGGCGCACTCGTTCCAAACACGGGTTCAGCTACGACAATCGGTGGTGCACTCTTCCAGCCACTCAATACGAGCATAAACGGCACAGTCACTACTCTGTACGGAGTAGGTGCAGGTGCCGCAAGCATAGTGGGCTCGGGCGTAGTAACTAATGGAAGCGCCTTCAGTGCACTTGCACCAACAATTGCGGCTTCCAACCCATTTGCAAACTACAGCCACCTCGCTGGTGCAGTAATCACAAACGGTAACGGCACTACTACAGGAACCATAAACAACTATGGCGTAAATATCCTTGCGGCAACGGCAGCAGCCGGCTCCGGAGGAACGATCAACAACTATGCAGCAATGCTTAATCTGCCAACGGGATCTGGCGCAGGTACCACTAACAACTATGGACTGTATCTTAACGGAACAGGTGGTGGTGCAAATGCATGGTCTCTTTACAATAATTCGGCGTCGAACTCATACTTTGCCGGCAGTGTAGGCGTTGGCTCTACTTCGCCATTCGCGAAGCTCTCCGTGCACGCCAATAATGGAGAAACTAACAGGACTCTCTTCGCAATTGGCTCATCCACCGCATCTGCAACGACCACACTCTTCTCCATCAACAATACCGGTTCGACCACTGCAGTGAACGGCTTCAACATCACGGCTGGTTGTTTCGCAATCAACAATAACTGTCTCTCAACGAGCGGGGGAGTCACCAGCATCCAACAGTTGGGTGGTGGCTCCGCTCAGACGGGTGCCATCACGTTCGCTACGTCGTCCCAGACCACGAATGGTCAGACGATTGGTCTTAACATCACGAACACTGGCGGCGCATTCACGTTCGCACCTGTCATGAATGGCACCCTCACAGTGGGAGGTGGAGGCACTGGAGCAACCTCATTCACCGCGGGCTCGCTGGTATACGGTGCAGGCACAGGCGCACTTCAGAGCGTTGCTACCACCTCCGCAACGCTGGGTCTCGGCCTCTCCGGCACTCTCACGACGCTCAATGCCGGAGGTACTCAGCAGATTTCTATTGCAACCTCCTCGCTCTACACCGGTACGACGGGCCAGTTCGCCTACTTCAGCGGCACGAATGCGCTTGTTGGCACGAGTACGCTCTTCGTCAGTACAAGCGGAAACGTGGGAATCGGCACTACGACCCCTAACGCCCGCCTCAATGTCGTGAACAACTCCAGTGGCATGGTCGGCCGATTCGCGAGCAATGTGCCGTCTTCCACCCTCATGTTCTCGATCGAGCGCCAGAACGGATCAGGGGTCATGACCGGCGCGACCCGCTTCGGATTTCTCAACAACAACTCCGATATCGCAGCGCGAAACGGCCTCAACTTCTACGTCAACAATACGGCTGACCTCGATGCCAACGCTAACGGCACGAATGCGCTCTCCATACTCTCCAGCGGAAACGTTGGAGTGGGCACCACCTCCCCATGGGCTCAGTTCTCAATTAACCCGAATAACATCGGTGCTAGCC
>CAYNNZ010000002.1:0-72076 GCA_964398815.1 uncultured Candidatus Saccharibacteria bacterium | reverse complement strand
ACCACCTCCCCATGGGCTCAGTTCTCAATTAACCCGAATAACATCGGTGCTAGCCCGATTCTCGCTATCGGTTCTTCAACCGGCACGAGCTTCATGGTGGCGAACAACGGTCGTGTTGCTGTCGGATCGACCTCACCATATGCCCGCCTTTCTATTCACGCCAATAACGGAGATACCCATAAGATGCTCTTTGCAATCGGCTCGTCCACAGCAGCTGAGAGCATACCGTTCTTCAGCATCTCGAACACTGGAAACGTGGGTATTGGCGGAACTAACAGTACAAATAGTGGCTTCACGCAACTTACGGTTACTGCGGGTACGAGTACGATCACACGCATAGGTCAGGCCAACCTGTCCGGAGCTCGCAACCCAGGTATCTGGGTACAGGGTCGCTACGCGTACATCGTGCAGGGAGGTAACACGACGAACGGTCTTGAAATCTTCGACGTCTCCACCTCTACACCATCGTTCGTAAGTCGTATCGACCTTGCGACCGGCAACAACGCTGCGTACCAGGGTAACGACATCATTGTCCAAGGCCGCTATGCGTACGTCGTGGAAGGATATGGATCAACCAATGCATTTGAAATCTTTGACGTTTCAAATCCAAACCGCCCTACGCGTATTAGCCAAAGTGACCTCGCGTACGGTCAGTTCTGGACCAATAAGACGATCGAGATTCAAGGACGCTACGCGTATATTCTCGGTGGTGGACAAACGACCAGTGCACTCGAAATCTTCGACATCTCAAACCCTGCAGCTCCCGTCCGCATCAGTCAGACGAATATTACGAACGGCGGACAGACCTATAGCGATATGCATGTTCAGGGTCGCTACGCGTACATCGTAGAGGGTAGCGGTACCACGAATGCGTTTGAAATCTTCGACGTTTCAAATCCTGCGGTACCAGTCCGTGTCGGTCAGGCAAACCTCGCTAACACGACAAACCTCGCTGGTACGAGTATCTTCGTGCAAGGTAGCTATGCGTATATCGTGGAAGCCGCAGCTGCAAACGGATTCGAGATATTCGACATTTCTGATCCGACGGCACCGATCCGTCTCAGTCAGACAACCACTCTCAATAGTGGTGCTGGCGGTACAAATCCGGATATCTGGGTACAGGGCCGCTACGCGTACATCGCGGGTACGGGTACGACCAACGCATTTGAGGTGTACGACATTTCTAACCCAGCCGCACCGATGCTCGTCAGTCGTAAGAACCTTACGGTGGGTGGAGCAAACGCCATGTATATCCAGGGTCGATACGCCTACATCGCACAGGGTGGTACGACCAACGCATTTGAAGTCTTTGATCTTGGTGGTGCGTACATTCAGCAGCTTGAGACCGGTGGTATTGAAACCACATCACTCGCTGTTCGGGGCAACTTGTACGCAATGGATGGTAACTTCCAGGGTGGTCTTACGGTCGAGCGTTCACTCGCAGTCACGGGGGCGAGCTCCTTCGTTGCCGCAAGCTCCACTCACAACACGGCTACTGGTATCTTCAACGTCACCACTGCCAGCTCCACGAGTTCCATAATCTCTGCGCTCGGTAACGGACGCGTCGGTATTGGTAGCACGACTCCGTTTGCGAAGCTTTCCATCAGTGCAAACTTCGGTGAGACAAACACCACGCTCTTTGCGATCGGTTCTTCGACGAGTGCTTCGGCAACGACTACGCTGTTTACTGTTCTCAGTACTGGACAAGTGAACATTCCTACGGGTAGCCTCGGGTTCCCAGGCCTCTCCTTCGTAGGAGATACGACGACCGGTATTTACCGCCCTACGGCAAGTGCCCTGGGTGTTATAGCCGGCGGTACCGAAAGTTTCCGTGTCACTGGAGTTAACGCGATCATACGTAACGACGGTGTGTATCAATTTGCTACCGGCGCCCTTACGGCAGGTGGTGCCGACGCCGGCCTCTCACGCTTTGGAGCTGGAGTGGTTGCGCTTGGTAACGGTACTGCTGCCAACACATCAGGCACGCTCCTAGCGACTATGATAGGTCTCGGTACAACAACGCCATTTGGCGCACTCCAGATTGGAACCACTACCGGAAAGAACCTCGTCCTCTCCGATACCGCCGCCGGTACCAACCTTAAGCACTGGCTCTTCTCTTCGCATGGCGGGAACCTATATATAGGTACAACCACTGATCTCTATGCCACCAGCACACCAGCATTCACGCTTCTTGGGGGCACCGGCTCGAACGCAGGGTACTTTGGTCTGGGTACCTCGTCACCATTCTCGAAACTCTCTGTTTCTGGAGCAAGTAGTCTTGCTAAATTTAAGAGCACCACGAACGTAGCAAATGCTCTTAGTGTTGAAAATGCCGCCGGTTCGAACGTATTCCAGATCGATACGCTCGATACAAACGGATCACTCTTTACTATCGCCACCTCTACCGGTACGTCATACATGGAAGTTACCTCAGCCGGTAACATCGGTATCGGTACCTCAACGCCAGGTGCGAAGTTCGATATCTACAACGGTGCACTCTGTGTTGATGACTCGACCCCAACCTGTCAGAACGCAGCTCGTACCGCCGGTACCATCTATGCGGTTGCAACCTCGATCACGGGTATCGACATCGCTGAAAGTTACCCAACGAAGGATGGAACGCTTGCAGCCGGCCAGATTGTCGTCTTCGATCCTGCTAACCCGGTCTTCGTAAAGCGCGCACACACGGGTGCTCAGGCATTCCTCGGTGTCGTCTCAACGGCACCAGGTATCGTACTCGGCGGATACAACGACGATCTCTACGCTGCTGAACACAAGGTACCGATCGCTCTTGCGGGTCGTGTACCGGTAACCGTCAACATGGAAGGTGGTTCAATTGCCGTTGGCGACCTTATTACGCTCTCGAGCGTAGATGGTGTAGGAAAGAAGGCTACGGAGTCAGGTCAGACTATTGGTATCGCTCTTGAGAGCGCAACAGGAGCTGGCACCATCCAGGTCTTCATCAAGCCAGAATACAGCTTCATTCCAACGCAGTTTGCGCTTAACCCGACGACCGGCAACGTCGGTATTGGTGTAGCGACGCCTTCACAGAAGCTCGAGGTCGCTGGCAACGGTCTCTTCAATGGCTCTGTTACTGCTTCACACTTCAACGCACTTGGCGCCGGTACCTCAACACTGTCGCGTCTTGCCGTAAGTAACGCGTTCACGCTCGGTTCGCAGTACCTCACCTCGTTTACCGGCACCGGTCTTGCGCTCGATGGCGGTATTCTCAGCATTGCGTCCTCAACCTTCGCAAACCTCCACACGCAGGGTGGTAACTCCTTCGGAACCACATCGGTGATCGGTACACGAGACACCAACGACATCACCTTCATTACCGCAAGCACGACCCGTCTTACGATTACTGCCGACGGTAAGGTGGGTATCGGCACGACGACACCAAACCACGCGCTTCAGGTAGTTGGTGACATCGGTGCTATTGGATTCGTGAACACCTCAACGCGCACCGCGAAGACGGACATTACCTACCTCACCGCTTCCACAACAGAAAACATTCTCGAACGCATTCAGGCTGTTCGTGTCGCGCGGTACCACTACAAGATCGAAGACGACAATGAACCACTTCGCCTCGGTCTCATTGCAGAAGAGGCACCGTACGAAGTGCTCTCAGCTGACGGAAAGGGTGTTGATGTCTACAAGCTTGCAAGCTTCACGCTTGCTGGTGTTCAGGCGCTCGCACACAAGGTAGATACCATCGAAGAAAAGGTAGCCTCCATCGACGAGCGCCTTACGCAACTCCAGAATGTATCGCTCCATCAGGCGACAACGACCGACACGAACACAGATGTGATCGCAACAACGACGGGTGCGCTCCAGCAGCTCTTCCGTGGTGTGGGTGCTCTCATCCAGAACGGGGTCGCACAGTTCAATACCCTCGTTGCTCGTCAGTTTGTCGCAAGTAAGGACGCAGACGGTACCTCATCAGCTGGAGCCGGCACGATCCTCACGGGAAACACGTCGGTTGAAGTAACAAATAAGATCGCCCGCGCTTCAAGCAAGATCTTTGTGACCTTCACGAGTCCAGTTGATGGCGGATGGTACCTCTCTGAGAAGAAGGATGGCAGCTTCCGTGTGGTCCTTAAGACGGCTGCCACTGAAGACGTAACGTTTGATTACTTCATCGTGCAGACCGAAGGACAACTTGCAAGTCCGGAGTCACTTGCCGGAGGACCAGCTCCTGAACACGGACCAACTATCACCCTTAATGGTGCGAGTCCGTACTACGTAGCGGTAGGGGAGTCGTATGCAGAGCCAGGCGCGAATGCATTTGATGGCTCAGGCGCAACGATTGAGTACAACGTGGCGGTTGACGGTCAGACGACGAACCTGCATCCGCAGCTTGATACGAGTGCACCTCGTACGTTCACCATCACGTACACCGCGTTCGACAGTCATGGTTCCTTCTCGACCAAGACGCGCACCGTGATTGTCGCTGCACCGGGGGAGACGACTCCACCGGCGCAGACACCAGATGGTGGCTCAACAGAGCCACCAGTACCACCAGAGGTACCATCTGGTGAACTTACGTCTGAGCCAGAGACCCCGCCAGCCCCAACGGATACCGGAACTACCACACCTGATGCATAACCATATATATGTACACACCAAAATCCCATTGCTATACTAGGTCTATGAAAGTTCTTCGGGCATCCGTACCCGTAACCCGAGTGATAGCTACTGCGATTCTCATGACGGTGGTTGCGATAGCACCACTCACCGTTGATGCTGCGACGTTCACCATTCGAGGAGGATTCTTCAGAATGTTTGGCGGAGGGTTTTCATTCGGATATCCTGGTGCATCGGGCGGTGGAGCATATTCTCCCGGCAGTCAGACTTTCGGTGTCGCAGCTGTAGGAACCGGCACCAGTTTCGTAGTTCCCGGTGGCGTGACCAGTATTACGGTAGAGATGTGGGGAGGTGGTGGTGGTGCGGGAAGTTCAGCTCCAGGTGGTGGTGGTGGTGGATACGCAACTGCCGTGATTCCCGTTACTCCAGGCGAAACACTTACGGTCCGTGTAGGAGGAGGAGGTACGGGCACAGCATCGACTGGTGTCGGAGCCGGCGGCGGCGGTCGTTCAGACGTGTCTCGTTCATCAACCCCGCTCTTGGTTGCTGGCGGCGGCGGCGGCGGTACGCACTGGGGTAGTAGTGCGGCCGGCGGAGCTGGTGGTGGCAGTGCGGGAGTAACCGGTACGGGCAGTAATGGTGGCGGTGGTGGTGGCGGTGCAAACGCAGGTACCGCATCTAATGGCGCCAACGCATCATCCAACGGAGCAGGTGGTGGTGGTGGTAGTCCTGGCACTGGAGGTAGCGGAGGTTCCGGCAATGCAACCTATGGTGCCGGTGGAAACGGCGGCAGTAACGGCGCGGGTAGTGCTGGTCAGTCCGGTACAAATGGTGGCGGTGGCGGTGGCGGCGGTACGACTGCTGGAGGAACAGGCGGAGGAACCAATGGCGGTGCAGGCGGCTCCTCAACCTCTTCTGCTGGTGGTGCCGCAGGTGCTGCTACTGGTAATGGTGGCGGTGGTGGTGGCGGTGTCGGTGGCGGTGTCGGCGGCGGAGGCTCGGGTGGAACCTGGGCCGGCGGTGGTGGCGGCGGTGGCTACGGTGGTGGTGGCGGCGGCGGTGCCTACTGGAGTGCCGGCGGCGGAGGCGGCGCGAGTTACTCTGACTCGGGTAACTCGGGTACGACACTCACTGCGGGATCTGGAGTAACACCAGGTAACTCAGGAGACGCGGATCGGGGAACGGCAGGTAATGGCGGGAACTCAAGTGGAGCAAGTGGTGTCGAAGGAAAAGTAATCATTGTTTGGTAATTCCCAGGCTCCAGGGCTTATGCAAGTACGCAGATCTGAAGCCATAACTTTTCTCCTTGGTGCACTCGCTCTTGGAATTGGGGTCGGCGCTGTGAGTGACAATCTGTTGCACAAAGGCAACCTTCCGCGAGACGTACGCGAATTCAATAGCCAATATCATTTCATAAATCCGCTCTTAGCGTGCGGAGAAGATCTCAATAGTCTTACCGGTGACGAAGCGAAACAGCTGCAGCGGGAGATGGAAACATCAATCCGTCAGCGCCGGGATGCGGGTGATGTTACAGAGGTATCAGTGTACTACCGCGATCTTACCGGCGGTCCATGGGTCGGTATTGATTTTGATAAAACCTTTGCACCCGGAAGTCTGCTCAAAGTCCCTCTGGCTATGAGTGTGTACAAGCGGGCAGAGCAAGACCGCGCGCTCCTGGGGAAAAAGCTCGCGTATACCGGTACAGAAACGAGCAACTCGCAGTTCTTCTCCGTACCGCCTCTTGAGCCTGGTGAGTACAGCGTAGCAGCGCTTATGGAGCGCATGCTGTTGTATTCGGACAATAATGCGACTAACGAACTTGCACATATGGTTGGAGCAAAAGCCTTCCAAACCACGTATCTCCAATTGGGAGTACCTACACCACCCGTTGAAGGAGCGAACTACACCATTTCTACACGTGACTACGCATCCTTCTTCCGGGTGTTGTACAACGCCACCTATCTCGATCACCAAGGTTCAGAAGAGCTACTCAAACTGCTCTCACATACACAGTTCACAGCAGGTCTGGTAGCGGGTGTACCATCCGACGTCGTTGTTGCCCATAAGTTCGGAGAACGATCTTTTGAAGATAGTACTATCGTGCAGTTGCATGACTGCGGCATCGTATACGTCCCCGGACACCCCTACCTCCTCTGTGTCATGACACGAGGGACCGACTTCACGACGCTTGCAGAGGTCATAGCTGACCTTTCTAGCCTTGCCTATAACTACGCTACCTGAGGTAGTACAATGGGCGCATACCTTTATATATAGATATCCTGGGAGATGAAACCACTTCGCGTTGCAATTAATGGATTTGGCCGTATTGGCAGGGCATTTGTGCGTCAGAGCACTGGGAGGCCAGAATTGGAGGTGGTGGCGGTAAACGACCTGGGTTCTCTTGAAAACCTCGCCTATCTCCTCCAGCACGATACGGTCTATGGTCAGTCACCGTTTCCTGTTGCCGTCGAAGGAGGGAAGCTCATGATTGATAACAAACCCGTCACGTTCATTCAGGAAAAGGAACCAAGTGCACTTCCGTGGAAGGACTTGGAGATTGACGTGGTTATTGAGTCGACGGGTTTCTTCACTGACTATGAGAAAGCGAATGCGCATATTACGGCAGGAGCAAAGCGGGTCGTCATTTCTGGACCGGTTAAGGAGGATAACCCACTCGGGGCAACGGTACTCATGGGTCTTAACGAAGAGAAGCTTTCTACCTGTGCGGTGACGAGTAACGCATCCTGCACTACGAACGCAGCAAGTCCGGTGATCGCTATCCTCGACGAAGCGATTGGTATCGAGAAAGCTATTCTTTCAACCACACACGCGTACACAGCAAGCCAGTCGATCGTTGATGGACCGAAGAAGGATATGCGTGAGGGTCGCGCAGCGGCACAAAACATCATTCCTACTTCAACTGGCTCTGCCATTGCGGTTGCAAAAGCCTACACCCCACTCGCGGGGAAATTCGATGGCATTTCACTTCGTGTTCCGGTACCGGCCGGCTCGATTGCCGATACCACGTTTATTGCAAAGCGACCTACGTCAGCTGAAGAAGTGAACGATATTCTTCGCACGGCGGCACAGGATCCGCGTTGGCAGGGATTGTTCTCAGCAACGGACGAAGAGCTGGTTTCGAGCGATATCATCGGACAGACCGTTGCATCCATTGCTGACCTTACGATGACGCGCGTCGTTGATGGGAACCTCGTAAAGGTACTTACCTGGTACGACAACGAGTATGGGTATACCCATACGCTCGTGGAGCACGCCATCAAGGCTGGACAGGCTTCATCCTAGATACAGACGTAACGGTCGATACTGCCTGCATGAAAATCTATCTCGCCGGTGACCACGCAGGGTTTCGTTTAAAATCAGCACTTATTGAGCATCTTCCTATGCTCGGACATGACATAGAGGACCTCGGTCCACACGAACTGGATCCCAATGATGATTACCCAGACTTCGTGACCCAACTTGCAGAGAGGGTTGCTGCAAATCCTGACTCGGTCGGAATTATTCTTGCCGGAAGCGGTCAGGGAGAAGCAATGTGCGCTAATCGAGTAAAGGGAGTACGC
Source organism: uncultured Candidatus Saccharibacteria bacterium (assembly GCA_964398815.1). GTDB lineage: Bacteria > Patescibacteriota > Minisyncoccia > Phycocordibacterales > Phycocordibacteraceae > C7867-001. Next base: position 63,908 of record CAYNNZ010000002.1, on the reverse strand, counting down.
GCTGCAGTGTTCTACGGTAAAGAACCCGCACTGGAGACACTCGATGCCGAAGGGGGACATTCTGAAGATGGCTTCGATATCATTCGTCTCGCTCGCAAGCACAATCATGCAAACGTTCTTTCTATTGGTGCGCGCTTCGTATCTCCCACTGATGCCGATGAGGCGGTACGTATCTTCCTTTCCACACCTTTTGATACGGAGAACGAACGGCACGCCCGAAGGCTCGCAAAGTTTTAGAACTATCCCCGGGGTTGCTACCTAGCCACAGGTAGGGGTGTATCCTTTATATATATGGGCATCATCGTGCCTGCCATCATTCCCACCTCGAAGCGCGATCTCGAGGAGAAACTTGCACGTCTCAAAGGAATCGCAACCGAGGTACAGATTGATATTGTCGATGGTAAGTTTGCAGCTCCTGCCTCATGGCCGTACGTAGATAGTGCATCGTTCGTAGCTGAAGCGATGCTCCCGTTTCTGGGAGACTTCCGTTTTGAAATGGATCTTATGGTGCGTGACCCAGAACAGGTAACGGGTACGTGGATTGCCGCAGGAGCGAGTCGGATCATCGCTCACTTTGAAAGTACTACCTACCTACCTCAGCTCGTTACGGATCTCAAAGTGAAGTACGGACACGAGAAAGGATTTGCTACGGAGCTTTTGGCTTTCGGTATATCAGTGCAGATAGACACGAATTTGGAGTTGATAGAGCCGTATTTGAACGACGTCGACTTCGTCCAGTTCATGGGAATTAAGCACATCGGCGTACAAGGCCAGCCGTTTGCTACAGAGGTTTTAAATAAGATAGCGGTATTTCGTAAGAGGCACCGCGACATCCCCATTCAAGTTGATGGGGGCATACACCACGAATCTGCAGAACTACTCCTTAAAGCAGGCGTGTCCCGACTTATTGTAGGGTCCAGTATTTGGAATTCAGCCAACGTGAAGGAAGAATACGAAAGACTAGTGGCTCTCACTGAAACACACGGATTGTACGAGTAGCGCGTGATATTCTGTGTGCATGTCGCTCACCGACGAGCAGGTACAGGAAATAGAAAGGAAGGGACTTGCAATACGCGAGACGATCATCACTATGCTCGTTTCAGCAGGTTCAGGTCACACTGCCGGTCCTCTTGGGATGGCTGATATCTTTGCTGCCTTCTATTTCCATATTCTCAATCACAATCCAAAGAAACCGGACTGGGAAGATCGGGATCGACTTATCCTGAGCAACGGTCATATCACGCCTGTTCGCTACGCAGCCATGGCACACGCTGGGTACTTTCCCGTGGAAGAAACGTTAACGCTTCGCAAGTTCGGTACACGTCTACAGGGACATCCAGAACGTACACGCCTGCCAGGTATCGAAACAACGTCGGGACCTCTTGGGGAGGGTTTGCCCCAAGCAGGAGGAATGGCGTATGCACTGCGCATGGACGGGAAGCGCAACCAGATCTACTGCCTCATGGGGGATGGGGAACAGGATGAAGGCATTATCTGGGAGGCAGTGATGTGGATCGGAAAGAATAAGCTTTCGAACCTAACTGCAGTAATTGATCGTAATAATATTCAGATCGACGGAATGACAGAAGACATCATGCCGCTCGATTCCCTCAAGGAAAAATACGAAGCGTTTAATTGGCATGTACTTGAAGTGGACGGACATAACATCCGTCAGTTTGTGGATGCAATTGAAGAAGCAAAAGCAATCTACGAGAAACCCACGGTAATCATTGCGCACACCATCCCAGGTAAGGGAGTTCCTGAGATTGAGTTTGATTATCACTGGCACGGGAAACCACCCACCAAGGAAGAGGCTAAGAAGTTCTTGAAGGAGATCCGCACGATGGGAGGAAAAGTACCGCACGAATATTCATGATTAATCCCGACATAAAACTCAAAGACAATCTCTTTGATAAAGACATTGAAAAGAAACCAACTCGAGATGGGTTCGGTCTCGGTACCGTAGAAGCAGGGAAGGCGAATCCAAACATTGTGGTGCTTTGTGCTGACCTTGCGGAAAGTACCCGCGCTGAGTGGTTCCAGAAAGAATTCCCTGACCGATTTATTGAAATGGGAGTCGCTGAGCAGAACATGGCAGCAACAGCCGCTGGATTTGCAGCCATAGGAAAGATTCCATTCATCGCGTCCTATGCGGCTTTCTCACCCGGTCGTAACTACGAACAAATTCGTACCACCGTTGCTCTTAATGAGACACCTGTAAAGATTGGTGGAATGCATGCAGGCGTTTCCGTGGGTCCTGACGGTGCAACACATCAAATGCTCGAAGACATTGGGCTTATGCGCATGCTTCCAAATATGGTCGTCATAAACCCCGCTGACGCTGAAGAGGGTCGTAAGGCGGTTGTTGCCGCAGCTAAAACAAATGATCCTACCTATATTAGGTTCGGTAGGGCAGGTACACCCCTTTTCACAACATCAGAGACTCCTTTTGAAATCGGAAAAGCAATTACTCTCTGGACATCAGATAAGCCAAAGGTCGCGATTATTGCGACTGGCAGTTTGGTATATAACGCACTCGTCGCTGCTCGTGCACTTGAAAGTGATGGTATCGGTTCAATCGTCATTAACCTGCACACCATTAAGCCGCTTGATACGGAACCTCTCATTGCGGCAGCTAAAGCCTGTGGACGTGTTGTAACTGTTGAAGAACATCAAATTGCTGGTGGTATGGGTAGTGCGGTAGCCGAGCTTCTCTCTGAGCGCTATCCAGTGCCAATTAAACGCATTGGTATGAACGATGAGTTCGGTCAGTCAGGTGAGCCAGACGAACTCATTCAGCACTATGGTCTCTCAGCTCCTGCTATTGCAGACACCGTGCGCAAGTTCATTCCATGAAGCCAAACATTCGATCACGAAACATTGAGGTAAACACCTATGTTGGGATGTTGATTGTGACTATTGTGAGCAGTCTTGCCGCTCTTTTCATATTGCACATTGCTATAGAAGTTCCGTTTGCAACGTTTGCAAGCGCGAGCGCCTACGATATTGGCTCGATGCGGTAGTGGGGCGGTGCTTTGGCAAGAAATGCTTCGAGCGCTTCACGCGAGAGAAGACCCTGTTGTGCTCCTACCTGCTGCACTACTGACATGGAGTTAATAGGCGACCACAGAAGCGCTTCTTCGAAGGTCTTTCCGAGAGCTAGTGCACTCGCAAAGGTGGATGCAAAGGCGTCACCTGCACCTGTGCGCTCGAACGCTGCTGGTTGGTCGGGATACATAGGAACATGTACCTGTTGGGTGCCGTCCGACGCGTACGCGCCATTAGTGTTATCAGTGACAATCACTATCTTTGGACCAAGTGCATGAAGACCATCGAGTAGTCCTTTAACATCATCTCGATCAGTACCAAGAATACGAGCAGCTTCGTCACGGTTAACCACATATACTTCGCTTCGCTCGTAGAGACCCTTGAGTGCTTCAACACCAAGCTTCATCTGGAACGTACCGGGCTGGAATACAAGCTTTGTTTCTGGATGTTCATTCAACCAGGTGAGCCACGCTTGATGATACGGGAGGGACTTGTCAGCAAGGGACGAGAGGTAGAGCCACTTGGGTGCTTCAGTAATCTCGGGAACCGTGTACGTAAAGTCTTCGTGCTTCACGAGAATGGTGCGGTCGTTTTCGTACCACAGCACATAGTGATAGTTGGAATGTTTACCTGGTTCAGTAACCATAAATTCCGTTGACACACCCTCTTTTTCTAGCTGTGCAATACAGGGAGGACCGTATTCGTCATCCCCGACATACGCACGAAGTGCCGATGAGAGTCCTAGACGAGCAGCAGAGACCGCAGCATTTGCAGCGTTACCTACGGCAACGCATACCGTCGCGCTTTCGTAGGGGATCTTGTCTCCAAAACGCATACAAATCTCACAGGTGTCCGTATTAATGGTGCAGTGTAGCTGCGCATCCTTTAGTTTGATAAAGGGTTCCGTAACGATGTCGCCAACAGCGAGAAAATCCAATTGAGCCATATGCGGCCATGCTACCATACGGGTATGACCGATCTTTCAGCAGTAGCAGCGCGCCTCTTTGCCCCGGGAAAAGGGTTATTGGCCGCTGACGAAAGTTCCCACACCGCAGATAAACGTCTTATCGATCATGGCATCGAGACATCCGAAGAGATGCGTCGTAAGTTCCATGACCTCTACTTAACGGCTCCAGGCGTTGAACAATATCTTTCTGGAGCGATTCTCAATACTGAACAGCTTCCACAGAAGGGAAGTGACAAGAAGCTGTTCTCCGTCTCTCTCTCGGAGAGAGGTATCATTCCTGGCGTCAAAGTAGATGAAGGAACTGAGCCCTTTCCAGAGAGCCCCGATGAGCTCATTACCAAAGGAGTGCTCGGACTATGTGATCGATTGAGTGGATACAATCAGGACTACAATACCGGCTTCACAAAGTGGCGTGCGGTGGTAACGATTGAAGGCGATAGACTTCCAACAGCGCAAGCCCTTGTCGAAAACTCGCGTCGTCTTGCCGTCTATGCGCGTGATGCTCAGGAAGTATCAATGGTGCCTATTATCGAACCTGAAGTTATGTATTCAGGCACACATAGTCGTGTACGTGCCAGGACGGTTATCGAAGCAACCATGCAGAGTGTCTTTGCAGCGATGAACGATCATGCGGTAGACCTCTCGGGTACCGTTCTTAAAACTGCGATGGCACTCTCAGGACGTGAGAGTGGACGTATGGATACTCCAGAAGAAGTGGCCGAGGATACGGTTGCCGCGCTCATGGAGACGGTCCCCGCCAGTCTTGCCGGTATCGTATTTCTATCGGGAGGACAGGGGCCGGACCAGGCAACTGAGAATCTCCGGGCAATTGCAAAGGTGGCAAAGTCCAAAGGAGCCCCTTGGCCCATCACTTTCTCCTTCGCCCGCGCGGTACAAGAAGAAGCTCTCAACACCTGGAAGGGACAGCCTAAGAACGTAGAGGCAGCCCGCGCAGTCTTTCTCGAGCGTTTACAGAAGGTATCTGAGGCACTTACGGCCTAGTTCTTGCCATTCAGGGGCTTTTCAGGCATACTCGCCAGGTATCACTACCTATATATGTTTACGCTAAACGCACAAACCCGAACCGAGACCGGCAAGCACGCCGGCCGCTCTCTTTCCGCAGAAGGCCGTATTCCAGCGGTGGTCTACGGACCAAAGCAGGAGTCGACCACCATTTCCCTTGAGCTCGCTGAGTTCAAAAAGATTCTCCGTGATGCGGGTGAGTCGTCTGTGCTCGCCCTCGCGGGTATTGGTAAGGACCTCCAGGTTCTTATCCATGATGTTGACTACGATCCCGTAACCAGCATCCCTCGTCATGCCGACCTCTACGCTATCGAGAAGGGTGCAAAGGTTGAAATTGCCGTACCTCTTGAGTTTACCGGTGAGTCACCAGCGGTTAAGGCGGGCGCAAACCTTGTTAAGGTTATGCATGAGCTCGATATCGAAGCTGACGCAGCAAATCTTCCACAGCACATCGAGGTTGATATTTCCGGTCTCGCAGAGCTTGGTGACCAGATCCACGTATCTGACCTTAAGATCCCAGCTGGGGTTACCGTTAAGGCAGATGGCGAAGAAGTCGTTGCCCTCACGCAGGCTATTGAGGAAGAGAAGGAAGAAGACTCAGCAGCTCCAGATATGGACGCTATTGAAGTCGAAGGTAAGGGTAAGAGTGAGGAAGAGGGCGCAGCAGAAGCTGAATAAAACCCCTTTTGTGCGTCACAAAGCGCCGATTTCGAAAGAGATCGGCGCTTTGTCCGTCTGATATACTTGAAACAATAGTATGCGTTTGCGGTTTTCTCTCGGTGCGCTCGCAGTACTCCTCACGTCTCTCGTTTTGCTGGCGGGAGCGGTAGTTCCTCACCTCATTTTCGCTCAGAGCATCTCTGACGAGCGGCGCACTCAACTTCAGAATGAGCTGAATCAGCTCGAGAAAGAGATTGCAGAAAACCAGGCAGTGGTCGAAAAACTTTCCGCACAGGGTAAATCTCTTTCTAGTGAAGTGACGACGCTCAATGCGCAAATTAAAAAAGCGCAGCTCCAGGTGCAGGCGACGCAGGTAGCTATCAAACAACTCGATTCCAATATCACCGTGCATCAGCGCACCATCAGTACGCTTTCGGAGAAGCTACAAAATGAGAAAGAGTCTCTTGCACAAATTTTAAGACGTACCAATGAGATTGACACCATGTCACTCGTTGAACTTGCATTCTCCGCAGAAGATATTTCAACACTACTCGGTGATCTCGACTCATACGTGTTCGTGAAGCAAGCACTCGGGGATTCATACGAAGAGATCACGGGTACTAAACTACAAACGGAAAGTGAAAAGTCTGCACTCGAAGCACAGCGCAAACAACAGCAGGACGTAGCGCAACTACAACTGGCTGCTAAGGCGAAGGTACAACAGCAACAGCAAGCGAAGCAGGATCTCCTAAGGGTTACCAAGGGAGAGGAGAGTAAGTATCAGCAGATTGTTGCGACGAAACAAAAGACTGCGGGTCAGATTCGTGCAGAGCTCTTCGGACTCGCCGGAGGTGCTGGAAAGATTCCGCTTCCAACTGCTATTGAGTACGCAAAGACCGCTTCACGCATCACGGGCGTACGCGCAGCGTTCATTCTCGCCATTCTTTCGCAGGAAACAGATCTCGGTGCAAACGTTGGCCAGTGTTTGGTTACCGACCTTACGACGGGAGACGGAAAGGGAAAGAACACCGGAACACCATTCTCAGGAATCATGAAGGTGCCACGCGACACCGTTCCGTTTAAAGCAATCATGGATGCACTTGGTCGCGACTGGTCCACTACGCCAGTCTCCTGTCCGCAGCCCGGCGGCTACGGCGGCGCAATGGGTCCAACCCAGTTCATTCCTTCAACTTGGCTCTCCTTCGAATCACGCATTAAGAGTGCACTTGGGGTCGCCGCAACGGACCCATGGAATCCACTCCACGCCATTGTTGCAACAGGCCTCTATCTTGGAGCTGTAGGTGGGGGAGGTGGAAACTACGCCGCAGAGCATACGGCAGCTGCTAAGTACTACGCTGGCGGTGCATGGGCATCTTCAGGCCAAGCATATGCAAACAGTGTGATGGATAAGGCCTCTACCTTCCAGAACGATATCGATACACTAGCGGGCGGTTAGAACGTTCCGTACCGATCCAGAGTGGTGGTGGCAGTAGTCTGCTTGTACGGCGCAAGCAACTCCGCTTCCTTTGAAGGTTGCCAGAATATTAAGCCCACAATTCCCATGGCTCCGCGAGTGGGTACTACATTCGGATTTTCGTACGTAGCCGTAAGTGAAATAGTGTCACCTTTCTTCATCGGCACCGCTCGATCTACGGGAGCTGTTTTCCATGACCAGGGTTCCGCTCCTGCTTGATGGGGCGTGATGAGCTGGAGCAAATTATTATTGAGATATACCGCAAGCGCATTGCCGCCCTCCCACGCATGAATATGTCCGCCAAAGCCAAGCAGGGTCGCATCTCCATCAAAGGTAAGGGACCCGCGATTAATTCCTTGTAGCGTAGTACTTTGTTGTACGTATTCCTTACGTAGTGCAGGGATACTAAACGTGTTTGCTTCTGGCGAATCATTGCAGTAGGACGTGTCAGAAAGTACTAGGAATCGTATGGACAAAGGCTTTGTGCGCGAACCACCAGAAGCAACGCCGCGCACGGTCATGACTGCAGACACGTCTTTGTATGTCCCACCGACGCCTTCGGGAGGGTGCGGATTATGAATCATTGCCACAAGCGCGAGTGGTGTTCCTTTTGGAATAAAAATGCCGTAGGGAGCGGCACCGAAATGCTGCGGTGAACGGGTGTCGCGTCCAAATAGGAATAGCGTGCGGCCACTAGAGTTTGGACATGCAGGATCGGTCGCACCCATTTCCTTCAAAATGAAATGGTGAATGGTAGAGTCGGGAGCATTTTTCATATGCGCCTCGATGGTGGTGACCCACATATCTTCTGGCACCACGACACTTTCTGAGTATGCGTAGACTCCGTGACCATCATCACCCTCTGCTTCACCTAAATCATGTGAATGCTCAGGAAGAACCGCTAAGGGTTTGGTGGAGATGGTTACTTCAAGTGGACGGTCATGAGGAAATAGGTACGGCACGGCCAGCAACACACCTCCCAAGATAAGCAGAATGAATGCAATACGGAAGAAGGGAGGCCGGTCCATATCTACGGAAGAGTAATAGGTACTTCGTGCACTAAGACCTCAGGCGTATGCCAGTGTGACTGCCGCATAACCCTACCTGTAGGGTCGAGGATAAAAGAGGGCGCGGCGTTATTGGCGAGAACTAACGGTACATGATCCTGTACAGCTCGGACGCGGGCCATTTGAAGGGTCTTATCAAACAAGATATGCGATCCATGGAACCAGTACTGATTGGAAAGACTGATGAGCAGTTTCGAATGATCACGCTTCACCAGGGTGTGGTAGAGCTGCGGCGACAACAGATCAGAGCACAAGAGTCCTCCAATGGTGACATGGTTGTACGTCACCGGTGTAACTTCGGTACCCGCCGACAATCCATACGAATGCAAGTTATTGAAATACGCACGCACGCCCTCGTCCGTGATGAGAGCGTACAGAACGGTAGAGAAGGAGGGAGTATATTCACCGAGCGGTATCAGTAGCATTTTAGTGTACTCACTTACTCGTCCTGACTGCGTACTCGTGTATACCAGCTGCTCAACAAACCCATCACCCGCCGGAACTTTTTCACTCGAAGCGACAAGTACGTCTCGAGTACCGAACCAGGAGCGAATGGTTTCTAATCCTGTTTCGTAGTTACCAAACATACGAGTGAACCCCAACACTTCAGGAAGCACAATAAGTTCGATGGCGTGATCTTCAGCACTAGCTTTCAACAATTCTCGTGCCTGAGCGGACCCGAGTGTTGGATTGTCTGCAGGTCCATCAGTTCCTACCACTGCAACGCGAATGAGCGTTTGCGCTTCACCGGTGTCTCGATACGTCGTAGCGAGCGGAAGCAACAGTACCACCAGTAGTGCGGCAAAAATTACCGAGCGCACGACGCGAGTCGTTGATCGATACAGAACCATGAGCGCAACTGCGATGAGTGCTGCAGCGGTGTTGAGTGCGAGAAGCCCAAACGGAAACGCAAGCTGGAGAAGGTACGAATTTTCACTAAGAAGATATCCGATCGAAGAGGGAGAGAAATGTGCACCTATGAGTGAGCCTGGGCCGTATGTAAAAAAGGTGTATCCCCACATACGTGCTTCCTCAGTAATCATCCACAGCACCGGAATTAAAAGAGGTGTCCACATCCACGTGCGCAGATACCACACACCGATCGAGAAGAATGCGACGGCAACACCAAGACTCACCGAGACGTAGAGCCAGGTAAGTCCAACCATAACGAGACCAATGGTGGAGTTCGTAATACCGAGGAAGGTGAGGGGATATGCGTCCCAGAACCATAGGATGCCTGCACCACCGGTCACCACCCCAAAGAAGAGTCCATACCATCCCGCTTGGAGGACGGAAGGTATTCGGTCGAGTATGAGGTAGAAAAAGACGGCCAGTCCGAGAATGGAAAGAGTCCAGCATATCGGGAACACCATCCCGATGGCAGTCGCTAGGGACGCAAGTAGGAGAAGAATATGGGCTACTTTCATACCTTCTGGCAGTGTAGCATTCGAGGTTCTGGTGCTGTGAACAGGTACCTAGCTCGAAGCGCACGACTGCTATACTTCATCTATGAGTCGTCCAACTGCGTCTACCTTTGTTCGTACCTCGTTCATTATTCCGCTCGTACTCGCGCTTCTTCTCGGTCCAACGACCGTATCTGCTCAAGCAGGATTTGAAACCTTTGATAAAACCAAGGCACCAACTGCGCAAAATGCAGTAGTGCGCACCGATACCAACCTCGATAGCTGCTTCCTCTATTACACATTCGGTTCAACACCGGTGGTGCTCACTGCAGAACTTGCTTCTGTCTCTATTGGTGTCCCGTTTGCAGTCTCGGGAAGCGTAACGAATCAGAACAAGTATCCGATCGTCGATGCGACGGTGTATGTAAAGGTGATGCGTCAGCGCAGCGTAGAAAAGGACGTGAACGGTCCAGACATTGTTGACTTCTTCCCCGTGCTCGAGCACGTGAATCTCAAAGCAGGGGAAACACTGCCACTTCAGTTTACATGGAATGTTCCTGCAGATGCGGCACCCGGACAGTATCGAATGGCAGCGTACGTTACTCAAAAGGATCGCTTTAATTTCCTCGGCCTCTCATTCACAGACGACGTCACTGGCGGCTTCTATCAGTTCAAGGTGATAGGTGACAGTGCAGGCCCAACTCGATTCGACAAAGGAACTGCGACCATAAACGACCACCCTTACTACTTCGCAGCATTTCCCCAGACCTTGCCACCTGATCTTAAGGAGACAGCGATAAAGATAGATGTAGAGAACACAGGTGTTCAGAATTATTCAGGAGAGGTCCACTGGAAACTCTATTACTGGGATGGTATTCGTGAGGACCACCTCATTGATCAGAAAACAGAACGTGTTGAAGTGGGAGCCGGAACAAAAGCATCTGTCTCTTATGCGCTTACTGATACAAGTCACTCGGTGTACTACCTCGTTGGGGAACTCAAGACACCCGCAGGATCGAAATCAATAGTGGGCATTCGATTTGCACGACGTGGAATCGATACTCCCCGCATCAACTCACTGAATGTTACTGAGTATCCCACCACCGCTGAGTCGAAAGCATTCGCCTGCTTCCATGACGCAGGTCTCGGAGAAGCTGCCGGTACCCGCGTCGATGTGTGGATGAAGGAACCGCTCTTCTTCGGATTGATTGGTATTCCGCTTTCACATCAAGTATATGAAGGAGTCGCACCGTCCCAAATTGTGGCGCTTACCATGCCCGTTGCTAAGGCAGGACTCACTTCTTTCGACTTGGTGGCTAAGGTCTCCCAGAATGGAAAGACCATTGATAAGATAACGATCCCATATCGTTGCAGTCAGCTCGGTGGAGCCTGCCAGGCACCATCACTCATGGCGATTGGTATATATGGAGTGACGGCCTTACTGCTCATTGGAATTGTTGTGCTCGTGTATCTGCGCACGCGCCCTAAACCGCATGTGCCAACGCCACTCGTACCACCTTCATCGCTATAACCGTATGCGTCCTTACCTTCTAGATCTCGCCCGCATTCTTGCCCTCCTGGTGCTTACTATCCCTTTTGGGGTTCTTGCTGGCGGTGACATCCCACCGGTCTCGATTATCTACATCACCGCGACTGCTCCCACAAACTTGCCCGTAACCGGTCACTACACGCAGTCTGTTCAGATCACTGGAGACTTCTATTACGCATGGGACTGGGGAGGACCATATGTAGCTGGATATGAAAACGCCCTTTCGAACCCCAACATCACGGTGGGGTATGACGTATTCGTCCTTGACCATAATTCAGGCTCCTCTATCGCGCAGAACGGTACGGTGTCTGTAGGTCAGACGATCGATCTCAAGTTCAACCCGTATGTCTATCAAAACATCTTCTGGTTTGGAACCGGTGGTGTGGTGGACTCACCTTACGGAGACTGGATCGCTGGTGGTGCGCCACCGCAGGCAGCAACTTGTGATTACAAGGACTACACTTCGAGCGCACATGAGAGCGACTCTGGTGGCGAGCGATACTTCGATCAGTTCGTCCCTCTCAGTCTTACACCGCCAACACGAGCCCTCTCTAACCTATCCGGTCTTTCCTGTGGTGCGCTTACTGCGCAGGGAGACGGTTCATTGATAGCAACCTGTACGGTTACATCAACCGGTGCTCTCGCTCCTAACTTTAATTTCGGCACGTCGTACGGCTATTTCTACTACCGATACGGTGGAGCTCCGAGCGGCGGCACCTGTGTTGGAAACAACTACCCGCTTGCCAATGGACCGCAAGAAGATAGTTATCATCCCTCACAGCACGCAGTTCAAATACGCCCAGGTAAGCAGGTGAACATTCCAGCATTCACGGTTAACTATCCGCTTACTGCGGTGGTCCCGAATAATCCACCAACCGCACCTACTATTGGTGGACCTACTACTGGTCTTCCAAGTACTTCGTATACCTACTCCTTTGTAAGTACTGACCCAGATAATGATCAGCTCCGTTACGGTATCGACTGGGACTTCGATGGTGCCGTTGATCAATGGCTCCCTGCCTCAGGATACGTAAGTAGCGGAACAAGCCGTACGCAAGACTACAGTTGGGCAACGGTCGGCACGAAGACCTTCCGTGCGCTCGCGCAAGATTCGAATAGTTCAAGTTCAGGTTGGACTACCTACTCGGTAACGATTGCTGCAGCTCCTGCTGATCTCACTGCAGGTACTATCTCGCCAACCACAGCAACAGCGGGGCAGGCAGTATCAACGTCTGGAACCGTCTCAAACGGTGGTGGTACGGCGGCCAGCAACTTCACTTCTACGATAGAGGTGCAGGGTGGTTCGAGTTATACCACCAACTCCATTACGGTTGCGGCGTCCGGATCTAACTCAACCTCAGCAAACGTTACGTATCCAAGTGCCGGAACCTACCAGGTTCGCCTCTGTGCCGATGGTGCTTCTGCCGTCACCGAGAGTAACGAAGCGAACAACTGTGGTGCCTGGACCACCGTTACGGTAGCTGCTCCTCCACAGCCAGATCTCTCTACCGGAAGTGTTACGTCACCCGCTTCAACCGCAACAGGTGTCGCGGTAAGTATTGTTGCTTCAGTCACTAACGGGGGAACAGCTTCAACGGGTGCTGGCTTTACTAACAAAGCTCAGAAGGCAACAGATGCGTCTGGTACGGGTGCAACGGATATTGCGACAGCGGCTATGGGAACGCTCGCAAACGGTGCCTCCTCAAATACCAATATCTCGTACACCTTCCCAGCAGGTGATGCTGGCACCACGAAGTACCTTCGAGTGTGTGCTGACTCTACAAGCGCTATCACAGAGAGTAACGAAGCGAACAACTGTGGTGCCTGGACTGCTGTTACCCTTGATGCACTTCCGCAGCCGGACCTTACCGCGAGCCTCATAGGTCAGACGTCCGCAACACAGAATGTAGCGCTCAATCTCACTGCGACCGTTTCTAACCCTGGAGCAGCGACAGCCGGCGGAACCTTCTCAAACACCATTCAGATCTCGGGTGTCACCAACGTGGCCGCTAACACCATTACGGCTCTTGTCGCGAGTGGTAACGCAGCAATCTCTGCGAATTACACCTTCACCTCAACGGGTAGCTATCAGGTGCGTGCCTGTGCCGATCTCAACACGAGTAGTGTCGGAAGTATTACGGAATCGAATGAAGCGAACAACTGTAGCGCTTGGCAAACAGTTACGGTGACTGCCGCACCTCAGCCAAACCTCACCGCCGGTTCAATGACCGCCACCCCAACTAATCCGGTCGCAGGAGTAGCGGCAACCATTGGCGCCACGGTCACAAACACAGGAGGTGCAACTACCGGTGCCGGCTTCACGAACGTCTTCCAGCGCGCAACCGATTCCTCGGGTACGGGTGCAACCGTTATCGGTACACACAGTAATGCCACCCTTGCAGCAGGCGCTAACAATGCAGCAAGTGTGAGTTACGCGTTCCCATCTGCGGGTACGTGGTATGTGCGTGCTTGTGCGGATAACAACTCGTCATTTGTCGGCACTATTACTGAAAGTAATGAGGGAGATAACTGTGCCCCATGGACAGCGGTTACGGTATACAACGTACTCGCAGTTACGTGTTCTGCACTTCCGACCAGCATAAACACCGGTCAGAACGTTACCTGGACGGCATATCCGTCTGGAGGTACGGGTAGCTACACCTATAGTTGGAGCGGAACAGATAGTCTTACTGGCTCAACAGTGTCAGTCGTGAAGAGCTACGTCTCCTCAGGTGCAAAGACTGCTACGGTGACGGTAACGAGTGGTGCGCAGAATACGGGCGCAATTGCTTGTTCGCTCAATGCTGACGGCAATGGCGGAACGTCCGACGGAGGAACCGTTACGGTGACTACACCACTACCTGATCTCACCACGGGAGCGGTAACCCCAACAGCCGCGACAGCGGGTAGTGCCGTAACCCTTCAGGCTACCGTTACGAACGGAGGTACGGCTTCCACAGGAGCAGCGTTTACTGACCTCTTCCAGAAGGCAAACGATGCTTCTGGTACCGGAGCGACTGATATTGGTACCTATGCAAACGCAACACTCAGTAATACGGGAGGCAGCAATACTACCAATGCTCAATTGAGCTACACCTTCCCAGCAGGTGATGGAGGTACTACAAAATATGTTCGTGTCTGTGCTGACAAGCAGTCAACGGCAGGTACGGGCGTTATTACAGAAAGCGACGAGGCAAACAACTGTGGTGCTTGGACTGCGGTCACCGTTGGCTCTGCTGCACAGCCAGATCTCACTGCAGGCACCGTCGTACCGACCACGGTCTCAACGTCGGTAAGTACCGTCTTCTCGGGCACCGTCACAAACGGGGGAACAGCACCAACCGGAGCTACCTTCAACACTCTCTTCCAGTTCGATAATGATGTTGATCACACGAGTGTCACCGCATCGTTTGCTACCACGACCGCCGCAATAGCAAATGGATCGAGTCGAACGGCCTACTACACGTACACCATGGGAACGGCGGGCACCTGGTACACGCGCATCTGTGCTGATAACAACACCTCATTCGTAGGAGCTATCACCGAGAGCGACGAGGCAAACAACTGTGGTGCTTGGACGGCTGTAACCGTAGCTACCGCACAGCCTAACCTCACTACGGGAAGTGTTTCTCCAACATCAGCAACCACCGGCTCCTCAGCTTCATATTCGGCAACCGTAACCAATAATGGCGCTGCTTCGACCGGCGCTGGCTTCGCGACACTTCTCCAGAAGGCGAATGATGCTTCAGGAGGTGGGGCATCCGATGTTGGAGTGAGCGCACTTGGCGTAATGCTTTCAGGAGGCACTGCACCGACCAGCATCTCGTACACCTTCCCAGCCGGTGATGGAGGCACCACTAAGTATCTGCGTGTGTGTGCGGATAAGAGTAGTGGATCGAATCTAGGAATCATCACAGAGTCTGATGAGAATGATAACTGTGGTGCATGGACGGCGATTGCTGTATCAGCTCCTGCGGTACCTACTATCAGCTCGTGTACACCATCTCCTTCAGCTGCTGCTCCAAATGTGGATGTGACCTGGACAGCAACAGTAACCGGCTTCTCACCGTCCCCGGCCTCATACACTTGGAATGTTACGGGCGGCACACCTGCATCAGGATCGGGTGCAAGCAGCGCGTTCACGTCGCAGTTTGCGGCTCCGGGTAACTACGCACCAACCGTATCAGCAACCAACGGGACGCAATCGGCAGGACCATTCACCTGTTCGCCAGTCACTATCGCAGGCGAGGCAAACACCTGCTCCGACCCACTTACGCAGACCATTACCGCGACTCCGACGCACGTCACCTCAGGCGGAAGCGTAACGGTAGCGTGGAGTGTTACAGGCGAGACGGCAGGGCAGACCTGTACGGTAAACGGAGTGGATGTAGGCGGTACGAGCGTAAACACACGCACCACGACCGTCTCGGACGCGCAGTGTCAAATCACGAGCTCTGCATCAAATACCGTCACCATCACGAACATCACGACGCAGCGCACGTATGAAATCGATTGTGGCGGCACGAAGAAGAAGGTCGTGGTGAACGTGCTCCCGAACATCGTCGAGTTCTAGGCGCGCTATACTCGAGTGTATGACTGACCTCTCCACTATCGCTGAATCGTTGTTTGCTCCCGGGAAAGGCATTCTGGCTGCCGACGAAAGCACGCACACTGCCGACAAACGGCTCGCCGACCATGGCATCGAGCAGGGCGAGGAGATGCGCAGGCAATTCCACGACCTCTACCTCACGGCACCGGGTGTCGAGCAGTATCTCTCCGGCGTCATTCTGTTCTCCGAACAGTTGAACCAGAAGGGAAGCGATAAGAAGTTATTTTCAAAATCACTTGCGGCCCGTGGCATCACTCCAGGCATTAAGGTGGATGAGGGAACGGAACCGTTTCCGGAAAGCCCGAACGAACTTATAACCAAGGGGGTCATAGGTCTCTGTGACCGACTTATAGGATTCCGGAAGGAATACGAAACTGGCTTCACGAAATGGCGCGCGGTCGTGACCATCGAAGGAGATACGCTGCCGACAGCACAGGCGCTTGTGGAGAATGCACGCCGCCTCGCTATTTACGCGCGCGATGTGCAGGAAGTCGGCATGGTTCCCATCATCGAGCCGGAGGTCATGTACGCAGGAACGCATAGTCGTGTCCGCGCCAAGGCCGTACTCGAGGCAACGCTCAAGACCGTATTCGAGGCACTTGCCGATAATGCAGTGGACCCGTCAGGCGTCATTCTCAAGACCGCCATGGTGCTTTCTGGTCATGAGAGCGGCCGGACCGATACCCCTGAGGAGGTGGCGGAAGACACGGTTTCAGTTCTCATGGATATCGTGCCGCGCGGACTTGCAGGCATCGTCTTCCTATCAGGTGGTCAGACGCCCGACCAGGCGACCGAAAACCTGCGCGCAATAGCAAAACTCGCGAAGGAGCGAAATGCGCCATGGCCGCTTACCTTCAGTTTCGCTCGTGCCCTCCAAGAAGAAGCTCTCCTTATATGGAAGGGGAAGAAGGAGAACGTGGGGAAGGCTCGGGAGGCATTCCTGGCTCGGCTAAAGACCGTTTCGGAGGCACTGGTGGGCTAATATTGCCAGAACGGCCTATTTCCGGCATACTCGGCAGGTACTACATACCTCTATATGACTATTACTTTGAACGCACAGACGCGCGAGGCGACCGGTAAGGAAGCTGGACGCGCACTTGCCGCAGTAGGCCGTATTCCTGCGGTTGTTTATGGACCGAAGCAGGACGCAACCTCCATTTCGCTCGAGGCAGGAGAATTTAAGAAGATTCTCCGCGACGCAGGTGAGTCTTCCGTCATTTCGCTCACCGGACTCGGTGCTGACATGCAGGTGCTCATTCATGACGTTGATTTTGACCCAGTCACGAATCTCCCGCGTCATGCGGACCTCTACGCAATCGAGAAGGGCGCGAAAGTCGAGGTCGCGGTGCCGCTCTCATTCATCGGTGAGGCTCCGGCCGTTAAGCTCGGCATGAATATTGTGAAGGTTATGCATGAACTCGAAATCGAGGCAGACCCCGCTAACCTTCCGCACGAGATTGAAGTCGACATGTCGGCACTTGCTGCTGAGGGTGACCAAATCCGCGTGTCAGACCTCAAGATTCCTGCAGGCGTCACTGTGAAGGTGGATGGCGAGGAGGTAGTCGCACTTGCTCAGGCTATTGAGGAAGAGAAGGAGGAGGATTCTGCTGCTCCGGATATGGATAGTATCGAAGTCGAAGGTAAGGGCAAGGAGACTGAAGAGTCTACGGAAGACGCATAAACATCCTGTCTGCGTTGTTGCGGGACCCATTTCCTCGCTCCGTCGTATACGGAATACGCCTGCGCTCAGAAATTTCCCGCGCCTCGCATCCAAAATATTTCTGCGTCTTCAGGCGCCCAGGTAGATAAAAAGAGCCGATTCTGCAAGGAATCGGCTCTTTTTACGTCTGCTAGAATATACAAGATATGCGCCTCAGGTTCTCTCTACCAGCCCTATTCGTAGGCATTCTCATCATTGCGCTTACCGCAGGTGCAGTCCTGCCGCATGTGCTGTTCGCGCAGTCGACCGACGACCGGCGCGCGCAGCTGCAGAGCCAGTTGAACCAGCTCGAGTCTGAAATCGCTGAGAACCAGGCGATGGTCGACAAGCTTGCTTCGCAGGGTAAGTCGCTTTCGACCGAGGTTGCGACACTGAATGCACAGATCAAGAAGGCGCAGCTGCAGGTGCAGGCCACTCAGGTCGCCATCAAGCAGATTGATTCGAATATTTCCGTACATCAGAGGACCATCACGTCGCTCTCAACCAAGCTCTCGAACGAGAAAGAGTCGCTTGCGCAGATACTTCGCCGTACCGAAGAAATCGACAATATGTCTCTCGTCGAGCTCGCGTTTTCTGCAGACGACATCAGCAAGTTGTTCGGGGACCTCGACTCGTACGCATTCGTGAAGCAGTCGCTTGGGGATTCCTATGAAGTCATTACTGGCACGAAGTTGCAGGCTGAGGCGGAAAAGGATGAGCTGGAAGAGCAGCGTAAGCAGCAGCAGCAGGTGGCGCAGCTGCAGCTGGAGGCAAAGAAGAAAGTTCAGGATCAACAGAATGCTAAGCAGCAGCTACTCACTGCTACCAAGGGACAGGAGAATCTGTATCAGCAGATTGTTGCGACGAAGCAGAAGACTGCCGCGCAGATTCGTTCGGAATTGTTCGCACTTGCAGGTGGTGGCGGTCAGATACCGCTCCCAACCGCTATTGAATACGCAAAGACCTCATCACGTATTACCGGAGTGCGGGCGGCATTCATTCTTGCCATTTTGCGACAGGAGTCGAATCTCGGTTCGAACGTGGGCAGGTGCTATGTGACCGACCTCGCGACCGGCTTTGGAACAGGAAACTCAAACGCAGCGACAGGGGTCATGAAGTCGCCGCGCGACACCGTCCCGTTCAAGACCATCATGGATGACCTCGGGCGCGACTGGAAAACAACGGCCGTCTCCTGTCCTCAGGGGAATGGATATGGTGGCGCCATGGGTCCGACTCAGTTCATCCCATCCACGTGGATTGGACTTAAGCCGCAAATAGAGAAGGCGTTGGGTATTTCAGCGGCCGACCCATGGAATCCGCTCCATGCCATTACCGCGACGGGTCTCTACCTCTCGGCCGTAGGGGGTGCCGGTGGCTCCTATAACGCGGAACACACCGCAGCTGCGAAATACTATGCAGGAGGGAATTGGGCTACGGCCGGTCAGGCCTATGCCAATAGCGTGATGGATTTTGCGGCTCAGTATCAGTCAGATATCGACACCTTGGGCGGATAAGCCTGCAAAATGTCAAAAATACTGCGTTGCGGGGCCCGTCGATTTTCTCCGCCGTATACCCCATACGTCTACGAAAATCTCCCTCCCGCGCCTTGTCTTTAGGCCATTTTGAGAGGCTTATGCGTTGCATTGCTGGGGGTGGTGGGGTATAGTCAGGCGACATGAAAAAGGACACGCACCCGGCCGACTATCGCACCGTACTCTTCGAGGACATGTCCTCGGGGGAGCGTTACCTTATCGGCTCCACCATCCGCACCACTGAAAAGGCGACTTTTGAGGGTAAGGAGTACGACAAGTACGTCGTAGAAATCTCGAGCGCATCGCACCCGTTCTACACGGGCGAAGACCGTACCCTCGACAAGACGGGTCGCGTGGAGCGCTTCAAGCAGCGCGCCGCTAAGGCAAAGAAATAAGGCATCTACAAACGCGCACCCCGCTTCTGCGGGGTGCGCGTTTGTTATCATCAACCTATGGAATACTCCTCCGAATTTAAGAACAACCATGCGACCCGCTATCTGGCGGAGGAGTTCGAGCGCCTAGAAGAAGAACTTGCAGCGAGCCGTGAGGCCGCCGGAGAGGACGCACTCCTGCTTGAAATGGCAGCAGAAGACGAGACGCGCATCAGGGCGCGGCAGGAGGAAATTCTTGCCGATATCGAGCGCATTATGAATCGCGAGAAGGAGGAAGAAAGTAAGCCGAAAGCGGTGGTACTCGAGTTTCGTGCGGCCGCAGGGGGCGATGAGGCCTCACTATTTGCGACAGAACTCCGGGATATGTACCTCAAATATGGGGAGGGTAAGAACTGGAAGGCTCGCCGAATAGACGACATGACCATCGAATTTGATACCCCGAAGGCCTATGACGCACTTCGCTATGAGACCGGCGTGCATCGCGTGCAGCGCGTCCCCGTAACGGAAAAGTCAGGACGTATTCATACCTCGACTGCGTCGGTGGCGGTGCTTCCCATTCGCGCGAAGCCAGTCGTTGAAATCAATCCAGCGGATATTGATATGGAATTCACTCGTTCAGGCGGTGCGGGCGGTCAGAACGTGAACAAGGTGGAGACGGCAGTGCGCCTCGTGCATAGGCCGAGCGGCATCGATGTCCGTTCCTCAAGCGAGCGTTCCCAGCTCGCAAACCGCCTTAAGGCGATGGAAATCCTCGCTGCTAAGCTCGAGGCACTCGCCATAGAAGAGGAGGCCAAGAAGCACTCGGATCTGCGCTCGGGCCAGATTGGTACCGGAGACCGTTCAGAGAAAATCCGTACCTATAACTTCCTTCAGGACCGCATCACGGACCATCGTCTCAAGGAGTCCTGGCATAATCTGCCGAAAATAATGCTCGGGAATATAGACCCAATCATCGAATCCCTCCAAGCGGCGGCAGAGGCAGGGGGAGTTGGCCCGGCAGAGGAGACTGAATAACGTCCTAGCGGGCGGCAGGGAGGCCATTGTACGCCAAAAAGGCTTGTGGTAGGCTGTTCCTATCTATGGCAGAAACAACGACTACCGCCCAGAGCGGTGCTGGAATCGAGCGTCTATTTGGCGCGGGTGCTCATTTTGCTCAGGTGAAGAGCCGCCGCCATCCGTCTATGCGCTCGTTCGTGCTTGGAGCCAAGGGTGGTATGGAAATCTTCGATCTGCAGAAGACCGATGACCAGCTTGCCGAGGCAAAGACCGCAATCGCTGCGCTCGCACGCGACGGCAAGACCGTCCTCTTCGTAGGCGGCAAGCGCGAGGCATCTGACCAGGTCCGCGAGGTTGCAAAGCGCCTCGCCCAGCCGTATGTCGCAGGCCGCTGGCTCGGTGGTACCATCTCCAACTTCACGGAGATCAAGAAGCGCATCGATCGTCTTGCTGACCTCTCCGCAAAGCGCGAGTCCGGTGAACTTGGCAAAATCTACACTAAGCTTGAGCGCATCATGATTGATCGCGAAATTGACCGCCTCGAGGAGCGTCTTGAGGGTATTCGCAATCTTGCAAAGCGTCCTGACGCTCTTGTCATTGTCGACACCAAGCACGAGGCGCATGCAACGAAGGAGGCACGTCAGGCTGGTATCCCAGTCATTGGCATCATCAGCTCTGATTGTGACCTCAAGGATTCTGCGTACCCGATTGTTACGAACGATGCATCTCGTGCGGCCATCTCCCTCGTTCTCGGAGAGCTCGCAGATGCCTTCGAGTCCGGCTACAAGGGCTAGGAGCCGTTGAGGCTTCCGGACACTTCGTTACGGGTCCCGTTCAGTTCGTGCGCCGTATCACTCATACGTTTTACTCACTGAACCGCCCGTGCCTCGTCCCCGAAACCCTCAACAGTCTCCTAGTGAGAAATTTTAAAAACACATTAGACTAAGTACCTATGGAAATCTCAATCGATATTGTCAAAGAACTGCGCGAGAAGACGGGTCTTTCCGTCATGCAGTGCCGCAAGGCTCTTGAAGAGGCTGGCGGTGACGTCGATAAGGCAGAGGTTATCCTCCGCAAGCGCTCCTCTGAGGCAGCGGATAAGAAAAGCGACCGCGAAATAGGTGCAGGTGCAGTAGGCATGTACCTCCACGACAAGGCCATCGGCGCGATGGTGCTGCTTTCTTCTGAGACTGACTTTGTTTCCAAGAATCCTGAGTTCGAGGCGCTCGCACGCGAGCTCGCGATGCAGGTTGCTGCAACCAACCCGCAGTACCTCACGTCGGACGAAATCGACCAGGCTGCCAAGGACGCAGCTATGGCGGTATTTCAGGAAGAAGTGAAGGATAAGCCGGCAGAGATGCAGGAGAAAATCCTCGCTGGCAAAATGGAGAGCTATTTCCGCGATTCTGTTCTTCTCAATCAGTCCTACATTAAGGACGAGGGGAAGACTATCAAGCAGCTCATTGACGAGGCATCGCAGAAGTTCGGCGAGCGCGTTGAGATTTCTAAATTCGCTCGCTTCTCCGCTCGCGGATAAGCATGACGTACCTCTTCGCAGTTGGTGCGTCGCTCCTCCTCCTTATCGCCTTCGTAGGCTTCTCCTACGTCGAAACCAAGACGGGGGTGCGGTTCTTGGGTGGCATGCGCCGCAAGCTCGACCGTCAGGTCACTCGCGCTTCCTATGTGGCTACCCACATAGACTGGGCGGGGTTCTTCCATCACCTCGCGAAGTCGAACGCGGAGCGCGTGGCCCACGACCTCGTGCATACGACCCTACTCGTGGTCCGTGCCACTGAGCGCACGCTTACGCGCCTTATCCGCACTCTGCGCGAGCGTGTGGCGCGCCACGAGCCTTCAGGCGAGCCAGTTGAGGGGTCGCAACTCATTGCGACGATTGTGCGTTTCCGTAAGAACCTTCGTAAGAAGGACTAATCACCTTGCTTGTTTCTCCAATTCCTACCACGACCTCTGTTAAGGTTACGGAATGAGGTGGTGAGGGAGTGGCAGTTTGGACAAAGAAGACGCAGGTTCTTTCTCGAATTGTTGTCGGAGTTTCCGTCAATATGGTCTGCCTCCAAAGGCACTCTTTTAGTTAAACTATGCCTAGTGGCCCAACCACATTGCATGCATTTCTCCCCATGTGTTTCGATTAAATAGCGCTTGATGTGTGCGGAGATATTTTTTGTAACGACAGTGCGGGTGCCACTCAACCACTCTTTCTTAAAAAGGGAATACTGGAAATCAGCCTGACATTTATTGGAGCAGTACTTCTTTTGGTGACGTTTTAGTAACTCATTCCTGCACTGCAGGCAGTGAAGTACCTCCATAGTATGAGTATAGCGTCTCTATGCCCAGAGTAGGTATACCTTTTGTTGTGGAGCCGAGAGCGAGATTTGAACTCGCGACCTACGCATTACAAGTGCGTTGCTCTACCAACTGAGCTATCTCGGCGTCTATGTTTTATAACCTACTTCTTCGTCGCTGTCGTGGTGGCAGTCGAAGTGGCAAACAGAGCCTTCGGGAACTGCTTCTGGAAGTCCTCGAGTGTCGTGAATCCGTAGGTGCGCTTGCCGTTAATCACAAAGGCAGGGAATTCGGACTTCACCTTTTCAACCGCAATAAGTGTGCGGAGTGCGCCCAGGTCGAGGTCGTAGTCGAAGGAGTAGACGCGCAGCGAGGGGTAGGTCTGACGTAGGTAGGAGAGTGCATAGCTGGCGCGATCGCAATTTTCGCAGGAGCCCGGAACGTTTGAGTAGAAATAGAGCGCGACGGTCGGGGTGATATGGCAGGTCTTTGCCAATTGCTGGGTGAGGAGGTAGTCGCGAATCTGAAGGAGAGTGTACTGCTTCTTCAGGTCGATTACCTGCTTGTTGGTGTTCCCGAGGCGTTCCTCAGCGCCAGCAAGCCTATCTCCGAGCGCAGATACCTCCTGAGAGAGCTCGTTACCCGCAACAATGTCCTCGCAGGGAGCGTTCTCCAGCAGCGAGAACTGGGTCTCGAGCGAGAGCGTATCGGTCGCCAGCTGATTCTGTATCGCAGTCAGTTCTGCGAGTCGCTGACGGTCGAGATAACTGGTCGCATAGACAACGGAACCGATAATGACAACGGTAATTCCAAAAGCGATGAGCGCGTTGCGGAGGGCGAGCGGCATGTGTTCAAACATAGGTAGTTATTTTAGCGCCAAGCGCGTTTGGTATTAGTCGCCACATCCGTAAGTGCACGCACGAGCCAGAACGGCGCAATGAATCCGTAGAGAAGTGCATAGCCCAATATGCTCATCGTGAGGTCGGTGCGCGTGCGTGATACGTATTGTCCCATGATGATGAACGACGTAGAAATAATCATCACGACAAAGCTGATGACCGTAATGAAGGTCATCGGGGCATAGAACCATTCGACCGAGAAGCGTGGGGTAATGATGAAGAGGAATGGCACTCCTGAGGTCACGATTGCGGTGTGGATGAGGTCAGACCCGAGCATGAGGATGGCGAGCAGGAAGAGCCCTACGCCCCCGAGTACCGCCACGAACCCGAGCGGCAGCACCATGAGGCCGAGAATGCCGTACTTAGGGTTACCAACCATCTCGCGGTAATCACCCATGACGTTCCTAAGGAATCCGGTGGTCCAGCGGGTGCGCTGCTTGATGAGTTTGCCGACCTGGCGAGGAACCTTGGTGAAGACGCGGGCTCGCGGCGCGTTCTCAATTTCGTAGCCAGCCTTCTGAAGCCGAAGTGCCATTTCCATGTCTTCTGCCTGGTGTGCATGACGGAAGCCGCCTACCTGCTCGATAACTGAGCGGCGATAGAGCGAGAAAGGTCCGGGAGTTACGTAAATGCCATTCACCGCTGAGAGTGCGTGGCGAAGCGCGATGCCAAAAATGTATTCCGCATTCTGCATGCGCTCGAGGAGATTTTTCGGCTCAAACACACTCATGGCCGGGGTCGATGCGCCCACCTTGGGGTCGTCGAATGCGCTCATCATTTCGCGGAGTGCATCCGGTGCGACAAACGAATCAGCGTCCAGACAGCCAATGAATTCGCAGTCGGTAGTGATATCAATTCCTGCATTGATTGCGGTGTGCTTGCCGCCGTTCTCCTTATGCACCACGGTAATCTGCGGATTACCCACATAGGAGTCCATGACGGAGCGTGTGTTGTCGGTTGAGCCGTCATTCACGAGGATGATACGTAGCTTGTCGGCAGGGTAGTCGAGTGCAAGGAGCGACTTCACGGTGCCGCCGATGGTGCTCTCCTCGTTCCAGCAAGGGACGATAATCGCGACCTTAGGAGTGTTGGCAGTGACTGCGGGGCGTGCACGGCGTTCCTTGGCAGGAGCCGATAGGAAGGTGAGCATCATGAAAACCTCGAAATAGAGTCCGAGGAAAATAAAGGGATAGGCGAAAAACTCTAGGTGCATATAGTGCGGGCCCGCTAAAAGCGTCTCAGTCTGCGTTATGGGCCCCGCCAGCT
The DNA here is from genome assembly GCA_964398815.1 of uncultured Candidatus Saccharibacteria bacterium. Classification (GTDB taxonomy): domain Bacteria; phylum Patescibacteriota; class Minisyncoccia; order Phycocordibacterales; family Phycocordibacteraceae; genus C7867-001. Next base: position 39,020 of record CAYNNZ010000002.1, on the reverse strand, counting down.
CGCTCCGTCGTATACGGAATACGCCTGCGCTTACTGTCTGCCCATGCCTTGCCTGCGGCACTTTTCCCCGAGCCCGATGCTAAAACAGTAGCAAATACAGGGATTTTTTCTACCCCTGAGGACTTAGCGTACCTGGGCGCCGTATGTGGCTGTGGTAGCCTCCTCCAGCTTCTTGTGGACCGCATCTACTTCCTCTGAGGTGAGGGTGCGATCAATGGACCGGTACGTGATGCGGTAGGCGTAGGAAAGCTTGCCGACGCCGAACTTCTCCTCGTTTTCGTAGCGGTCCAAGAGTGCTACTTCCTCAACGAGGTCGCCTGCGACATCGCGCACGAGGTCGAAGTAGTTATTCGGCGTGAAATCCGAGGTCACGATGAAGGAAATGTCGCGGACGACGGGCGGATACTTGCTGACTTCCTTGAATGCATTCCCGAGCACCAGCTGCTTCTTGATGCGCTCATCGGTGCTCCAGAGGAGACGGATGTCCGGGAGTGCCATCGAGATGATGGCGAGACGCTCAATGCCGAATCCAAAGGCCCAGCCGTGATAGCCCTCGACACCCATCTTCTTGAGCACGCTTGCCTTCGGCATGCCGCTGCCCAGGACTTCGAGCCACTCGCCGCGCGCAGGACCCTCTGCGGCCGTACCAGCCACGTTCACCTCTACTTCGAAGGATGGGTCCGTGTACGGGAAGGTGTCGTCATTCACCCGGTGCTTCATGTCAGGGCCGAATACCGCATGCACGATGTCGCCGAGCACATTCTTCAGGTCCTCCGGCTCTACCTTCTCGCTCTCCGGAGCGATATACCAGCCACCAAGCTGATGGAAGATGTTCATGTGGCGGCTATCAATCTCGTCCTTGCGGTAGACCTTGCCGTAGCAGAGCGCGCCCATGGACTCGCCGCGTTCGATGCGCGCCTTAATTTCCGGATGCTGGAGGTAGTAGTACCAGAAGACCGTATCGTGCGTGCGCAGGATGTTCTTGTCGTCCACGTAGTAGGTGTCCGAGGTGCTCCGTGCTGGATGGTCGGCAGGGAAGTCGAACAGGTCGAATGAAATGTCGGCCGGGACGATTTCAGGAATCTCGATAATATCGAAATTGGCGAGTCCCGAGACCTGCTTCACGCGCTCGGTGATTTCGTAAAGCGGGGAGCCAGGAGTACGCGAGAGGTCCGCCATGCCCAGATAGCGATTGATGCGTGCCGCTTCGGCGTCGGTGCGGGCTGCTAGTTCCTCGCGCAGTCGCATTTCATCGCTTCGGTCGATTTTGATGTCCATTAGGGCAGTGTATGGAATAGAGGCTTCTTATTCAAGCAGGGCGGTGAGAGGATATGCCCTGAATCCGTTAGGAGCGAAGCGAGTTAGGGATTCAGTAATACCCTTGGGGTGTGGTACCCTCCCACCGTATGGATTTCCTCACTATCGAAGGGCTTTCAGTCGCGGGCGCTCACGGGTATTACGAGGTAGAGCGAAGCAAGGAGCAGAACTTCATCGTCTCGCTCAACGTTGGCACGCATCTTCTGCGTGCAGGGCAGTCGGATGCCATTTCCGACACCATCGATTACGACGTCTTGAAGAACATCGTCCGCGATACCTTTGCACGCGAGAGCCGCCACCTCATCGAGTCACTCGCAGAAACAATCGCAGAGCGAATCCTGCGCGAGACACGTGCGCTCACGGTCACCATTTCAATTCAGAAGCCTGCGGTATGGGAGAGCGGCGTTCCTGGCGTCACCATTACGCGCAAAGCCTAAGGGCGGTTTTGGTCCATTCATAATGCGATTTGCGGGTGATTCCGTGCTATACTGAAAGTACGAAAATATGGCAGAAAAGAAGGCCACAACCCCTAAAAAGGCCGCCCAAAAAGGCGGCGATTACGATGCCTCAAGCATCACCGTCCTTGAGGGGCTTGAGCCGGTCCGTAAGCGCCCGGGCATGTATATCGGTACCACAGGTCCCGATGGTCTCCACCACCTCATCTGGGAAATCTTCGACAACTCTCGCGACGAAGCCATGGGTGGCTTTGCGGACGATATCGAGGTCGCACTCCTTCCGGGGGGCTATGTGCGTGTCGTAGATAACGGCCGCGGTATCCCGGTGGGTATCCACCCGAAGACGAAAGTCTCTGCGCTTGAGACCATCATGACCACGCTTCACGCTGGTGGTAAGTTCGGCGGTGAGGGTTCCGGCTATAAAGTCTCGGGCGGTCTTCATGGCGTGGGCGCCTCCGTGGTGAACGCGCTTTCAACGAACGCACGCGTGCTCGTGCATAAGGAGGGAGCCGTCCATACGCAGGAATACAAAATCGGTAAGCCGGTCGCGAAGGTGAAGCAGGTGGGTAAGACCACGAAGACCGGCTCCATCGTGATGTTCCGTCCGGACGAATCCATCTTCACGGGCGGTATTGAATGGAATTGGGACAAGATTGTCTCGCACCTGCGCCAGCAGGCGTATCTCGTGAAGGGTACGCGCATCACCGTTATTGATGCGCGCGAGGACACACGCGCTGGTATGGAAGCAGAGGAGGCCTTCTACCTGCGCGACATTGGGCTCGAGGTCCCATCCATGACCTTCTTCTTTGAGGGAGGTCTGCGTTCGCTCATCGGTTTCTACAACAAGCATCAGACGGTGGTGCACAAGAACATTTTCTACGTGGACCAGGCAGAAGGGGATGTTGCCGTGGAAATTGCGCTCCAGTACACGGACGACCTTACGCCGCGCCTCATGGCATTTGCAAACAATATTTATAACCCTGAGCACGGTACGCATGTGACCGGATTCAAGACGGCGCTCACGCGTACGCTCAACTCCTATGGCCGCTCGGCAGGCATTCTCAAAGAGAGTGAGGAGAACTTCACGGGAGACGACGCGCTCGAGGGCATCACGGCCGTTATTTCGATAAAGATGCCGGAGATTCAGTTCGAAGGTCAGACCAAGGGCAAGCTCGGCTCTGTTGAAGCGCAGGGTGCGACTGCTACCGTGTTCGGTACCGCATTCGCGTCGTTCCTCGAGGAGAATCCAGATGACGCTAAGGCAATCATAAACAAGGTACTTCTCGCCCTTAAGGCGCGTAAGGCCGCAAAGGCCGCAAAGGACTCGGTGCTGCGTAAGGGCGCGCTCGAGGGCATGACCCTCCCAGGCAAGCTTGCTGACTGCCAGAGTAAGTCAGCAGAGGAGAGCGAGCTCTTCATTGTGGAGGGAGACTCCGCAGGTGGCTCAGCCAAGACTGGTCGCGATCGTCGTATGCAGGCCATCCTTCCGCTTCGCGGAAAAATTCTCAATATCGAACGTGCGCGTCTCGATAAGATGCTCGCCTCAGAGCAGATTAAGAACCTTGTGATTGCGCTCGGTACCGCCATTGGCGACGTGTTCGATATCACCAAGCTGCGCTACCACAAAGTCATCATTGCGACCGACGCCGACGTGGACGGCGCCCATATTCGTACGCTCATCCTCACGCTCCTATTCCGTCATTTCAAGGCAATTATCGATGGTGGATACATCTACATCGCACAGCCACCTCTGTATAAGATTCAGCGCGGCAAGGAAGTCCATTACGCATACACGGACGAGGAGAAGTACGCCATCGTCGGCAAGGAAGAAGTAGTCGAGGCAGGGGAGGAGCCTGAAGAAGGCGCAGAGGCCGAGGATGAGGAGGTAGTGTCCAAGAAGGCTGCTACCAAGTACCGCATACAGCGTTACAAGGGTCTCGGAGAGATGAATCCATCCGAACTCTGGGAGACCACCATGGACCCTGCCCGCCGCATTCTGAAGCGCGTGACGGTAGACGACGCTGCAGAGGCTGACCGTATCTTCGATGTGCTCATGGGTACGGATGTGGCGAGCCGCAAGTCGTTCATCCAGTCGAACGCGAAGTTGGCGAATATCGACGTATAAAAAGGGTCGCTCGGGGTACACGTTCGCCGAGTGCGCTCGGGGCCGCTAGGCCAAGCTTATCCTCGGCGAACGTGTACCCCTCGTTTGGAGAAAAAGTGAAAAGAAATCACCCCGCGCGAGCGGGGTGATTTCATGAAGCCTTCAGGGTGTACCGCGTATGAATCAGTACAGGGAGAAGCTCGTTTCTAATTAGTAGCAGTAATAGCGGTTGTTCGAGTAGCTGTAGTACGCGCCATCTGGGCAGAAGTTGCCATTGCTATCGTAATCGCGATCGTTGTTGGAGCTCGAAGACTCGCAGTAGTAGCGACTGTTCTGGTAGTAGGTGCCGTAGCGGCAGTAGTTACCATTACTGTCGTAGTCATCATTGTTGCGATTTGAGTTCGACGTCTCGCAGTAGTAGCGACTGTTCTGGTAGTAGGTGCCGTAGCGGCAGTAGTTACCATTACTGTCGTAGTCATCATTGTTGCGATTTGAGTTCGACGTCTCGCAGTAGTAGCGACTGTTCTGGTAGTAGGTGCCGTAGCGGCAGTAGGTACCATTACTGTCGTAGTCCCGATTGCTGTTCGAGTTGTTGTTCGAGTTGCCGTTCAGATAAATGGTCTGGGACGCGACGTTGTTGCTCTCGTTCGACTCATTGATGCGGTCAGAGGAATCAGCCTCGATGCGCACGGTGTCGCTTCCACGGGTGGTGGAATCGAAGCCCATCGTGAAGACGATGCTGTCGCCAGGCTTAAGGGAACGCTGGGAGTCAGAGCGGTAGTCGCTCGAGTTACCGGCTCCCGGAAGGGAGGCGCGGAAATCCCAAGACGGGGAGACATTCGTACCACGATTAGCGATAACGAATCGTACTGCGCCCTGGTAGCCGGACGGGACCGTGCTTGCCGCGATGAAGGAGTTCGTATCGCCGTTCGTGCGGAGGTAGCCGACGCCAGTAATCGTGGTCACAAGGTCAGCGAGGCCGTAGTAGTTCGGCGTCGAAGGAACCTGTACACGGGTGTAGGTCGGAGTGGCTGGTGCCGTGTAGACCGGCTTGGTCGGCTGAGTTGCCGGCGGGGTGTAGGTCGGGACTGTGGTCGGCTGTTCGGTCGGCAGGAGTGGGGACGTCGAGGTTGCAGGCGAGAGGGGAATCGAGGTCGGCGCAGGAGAGTCGACAAACGGAGTCGTCGGCTGGACTGCCTGAAGCGTATTGTTGTTGTCGTTCGGCTGCACGAGACCAGAGAGGTACACGTTAGCGGACGAGAGCTTGCCGATAGCCTTCGGAAGGAAGGATGCGGCGTAGATAGCGGTCGCGATGCCGATAAGGATGAGTGCAATAAAGCCCACGACGGCAAGGCCGCCAACGGCAGCTTTCTTGGTCTGGGACGAGTCGTGATTCGATTCCATATGGTGACGTATTACCACACTGATTATTTTTTGTCAAACCCTGCGCCTCTTCCGGAAAAAAGCCACCTCTAGGGTTACCCGACACTATGCCCAAAGTGGGGAGGGGTCAATCGGGAGGGGCGGGCAGGGACTTGACAATATGTGCTTTATAGTGTAGTTATAACCAAGACCGCATGGCATCACACGCAACGAACAAGGCACCCAAGAAGGGTGCCGGCAAGATTATGGCGCAGAAATGGAGCTTTTTGGCTCTAGCTATCGTCGTATTCGCGTCACTCACGATGATGCTTTCGGCCTTTGATTTGCTTCCAGAAAGTAAGACAACCGCTCCGGCTCCCGTCCTCACGACGGAACAGCAGCAGCTGGAGGCAGCGGGCGTGGCGATTCTTCCGGAGAAAATCGAGATTCCGAAAATCAATCTCTCTGCCACGGTCGCCAATCCGACGACTGCAGATCCGGAGGTGCTCGATAACGATTTGCTCCACGGGGCAGTCCGCTATCCGTCTTCTGGAACCCTCGGTCAGCAGGGCGGAAACGTGCTTATTTTCGGCCATTCCAGCTACTTGCCGGTCGTTCATAATCAGGCGTTTAAGGCCTTTGACGGAATACAGAATTTGGCGCATGGTGACCGCATCTTGGTCACCGGGGCCGGGAAGACCTATGTATATGAGGTTGAAACGGTTGCGAGTGCGAACACTGGCGACGGCGTTCCGCTTACGGTCGAAGGCAACAAGCTCACCCTTGTTACCTGCGATTCATTCAAGACCAAGTCTGACCGCTTCGTGGTCATTGCCCATCTGGTAGAGAGTTATCCTGCCGCGAGCCAAGGCTCGTAGTCGGATAACTCTCTGCGAGCGCAGAAAGAGAGAGGGAAGATTCCTTCCTTCTTTCTGCGCGAGCAGAGGGGGCAAAGATTTTTGTTCCTTTCACCACTAGGGGAGGTATCCCACCATGCTGCGGAAAATTACCGCACTTCTCGCCTCCGTGGCGATGGCAATCCCCACTGTGGGACTGCCGACGCTCGCGGACGCTCGGCCTTTGGGCCACCGCTTCTGCCAAAATGGCGTCGCGGACAATCTCGACCTCGCTAATCGCTGGGAAGAGGCGCGTCAGTACGAAATCGCTCACAACCTGCCGGCCGGCTCGCGCGTCTTGCGCGCGTGCAACGCCAACGGGGTGAAGTTCCTCGCGGGACTTCGGCAGGGTTCGCCGGAAGCGGCGGACCGGCTCGTGACGATGGAAGACGGCATCCGGTATCTCCGCGAGGAGACCGAGGTCGTCGTCGTCGAGACCGATGCGCGGTTCATCAGCTCCTGCGTTCGCGGCATCACCGCGGACGCCAGCGATGTCCTGATGCGCTGTCAGCCGGAAGGGCTGCGGGGCGTTCGTGTTCTGCGCGACAAGCGCAGCGGCCGGTACGTCTTGATCCTGCGGTGCGCGAACCCGGGCGTCAGCCCGCTCGCGCCTGCGCCTTGCGGCTTCGTGCTCATCCACGTGATGACTCCGGGTCGGCTCTCAACCGCCGACATGTACTCCGAAGGTCATCAGCTGACCCAGGAGGAAGAGGCGCAGTGTCCGCTCGCTATCGCGGGTCCGGTCGCGGGCGGCTCGTTTGCCGCCGGCTCTTACCGGAACATCGTCGGCCAAACGGCCCAGCCCTGCGACTTCGCAGATACGGCCGAGTACTTCAACATGCGGATCTCACGGTCCGCGTGCGTCGAAGTCCAGCCCGGCTGGTACGCGGTGCGGGTGCACATCCGCCATGCGACTGATGGAGGGCTCCGGCTCTTCAACTGCTTCACGCCGGAAGGCGGCGAAGGGTCGCTGAGTCAAGGTGCCGAACCTGCGACCTACCGGCCTCAGCCGGATCGGTCGGCGGTCGCGGTCGTCTGGTACAACGAGTCCGATGTGCCGGAAGCCTACCGCAGCGAACAGCAGTACTTCCGCTGGCAGTACGGCTGGTAAATGGGATAGGGGAGCGGCACAGCTGCTCCCCGACACCACCTCCTCTTTTTTGTACGCCAACCTCATAACGAGCGCGGCAGGGGCCTTATTTATTGATTCCTTATTCAACAACTTCAACTCAATCCTATGAGCATCAACACACAGGTGACGTTCGCCAAGGAGAAGCCGATTCTAGTCGGCGTTTTGACCGTGGTTACGGTCTTCACGCTCGGCATGGGTATCGCGTTTGCTGCTGGTCTCGTCACGCCTTCCCAGGTTATGGCCCAGGTCGGCCCTCCGTGCTGCGCGCCCCCGCCTCCTCCTCCGCCACCCCCACCTCCGCCCCCGCCTCCTCCTCCGCCGCCGGCACCTCCGGCTGCACCTCCGGTGGACACTACGCCCCTGCCGACCCCTCCGCCTGCTCCTGTCTGTGATCTCGACATCACTCCGGGTTCCATCCTGACCGGTGGCAACGCTACCCTTACCTGGAACACGACTGACGCTGATACCGTCAGCATCGATAACGGCATCGGCGGCGTTTCTGACGACGGCTCTCGCCTCGTCTATCCGACTCATACCACTACGTACGAACTCACCGCGACGAATGAGACCGGCACGGTCCATTGTCACGCGACTGTGACAGTGAACACTCCGCAGCCGGCATGTACGCTCACCGCTAACCCGACCGCTATTACTGCGGGCGGCACTTCGACGCTTTCCTGGACCACGCAGAATGCATCGTCCGCATCGCTCTCGACCGTAGGCGCAGTGCAGCTCTCGGGTTCTCGCGTTGTGAATCCGAACACCTCGACCACCTATGACCTCTCGGTCACAGGAACGAACGGTCAGACCATTCACTGTACGGCGACTGTTACGGTCTCCCAGAATCCGCCAAGCTGTACGCTTACCGCGAGCCCGACGGCTATCACGTCTGGCGGTTCCTCGACTCTCTCGTGGACCTCTCAGAACGCATCCTCCGCATCGCTTTCGACCGTAGGTGCAGTGCAGCTCTCAGGTTCACGTGTCGTGAACCCGAACACATCGACTACCTATGACCTTTCGGTCACGGGCACGAATGGTCAGGTTGTCCATTGTTACGCAACGGTTACGGTCACTTCGAATCCTCCGACGTGTACCATGACGGCGAACCCGACTTCCATCACCTCTGGTGGTAACTCGACTCTCACGTGGGGAACGACGAATGCTTCCTCTGCGACACTCACCAGCTTTGGTGCAGTGCAGACCGCGGGTTCCCGCATCGTTAGTCCAACGCAGTCGACTACCTATGACCTTTCCGTCGTGGGTACGAATGGTCAGACCATTCACTGCTACGCAACGGTCAACGTGAATCAGGCACCGCCTCCGCCTGCGTGTACGCTTAACGCGAACCCGGTCACTATTCAGGCAGGTGGCTCCACCACGCTTTCTTGGACCACCCAGAATGCAGCTACGGTGAATCTCTCAGCATTCGGTCCGGTATCGCTCTCTGGCTCCGTTCAGGCATCGCCGACGCAGACCACCACCTATGACCTTGCGGCTACGTCCGCATCCGGCCAGACGGTGCACTGCTACAAGACCGTTACGGTGACGACGCCTCCGCCGCCTCCGACCTGTTCGCTCACCGCGAGCCCGACCTCTATTACTACGGGCGGCACTTCGACTCTCACGTGGGGTACGCAGAATGCATCTTCGGTCTCTCTCACCAGCTTTGGTGGAGTGCAGACCTCCGGCTCTCGTATCGTCGCTCCGACGCAGTCGACGACCTATGACCTCACGGTTACAGGTAATAACGGCCAGACCATCCACTGCTACGCATCCGTAACGGTGAATCAGCCGCCGCCGCCGCCGCAGTGTACGCTCATGGCAAATCCAACCTCGATTACGACAGGCGGTTCCGCAACGCTTTCTTGGACCACCCAGAATGCGCAGACCGTAACGCTTAATCAGGGCATTGGTCAGGTTTCTCCGAGCGCATCCATGCAGGTCTCGCCGAATTGGACGACCACGTATGACCTCACCGCAACGTCCGCGACTGGTCAGACGGTGCACTGCTACGCAACGGTCAACGTGAATCAGCCACCACCGCCACCGACCTGTTCGCTCAACGCGAACCCAACCTCGATTCTCTCGGGTAACTCGTCTACGCTCGTCTGGAACACCCAGAACGCGAACACAATCACGATTGATCAGGGCATTGGTCAGGTGCAGGCTTCCGGCTCACGTGTCGTAGCTCCGAACGGAAATACGCATTACGTGCTCGTCGCGACCTCCGCTGATGGACAGCAGGTGACCTGTACGGCCGACATTCAGGTTGTTCAGCCGAATCCTCCGGTCTGTACGCTCACCATCTCGCCGAACAATATCCAGCAGGGAGCATCTGCAACGCTCTCGTGGTCTACGCAGTACGCTACGTCGTTCACCATTGATCAGGGTGTCGGTTCTGTGCAGCCGGTCTCTGGCGGTTCACGCACGGTGACTCCGCAGCAGACGACTACCTACACGGGCGTCGCATACGGCCCTGGCGGCCAGTCCGTCCCGTGTTCCGCAACGGTCGTCGTTACGGTCGCACCTCCGCCTCCGTCATGTACGCTCACGGCAAGCCCGACCTCTATTACGCAGGGCGGTACTTCGACCCTCGTATGGACGAGCGTGAATGCAACCTCGGGCAGCCTCTCTGGCGTTGGCCCGGTCACGCCGGTCGCAGGCGGCTCAGTGCAGGTCGCACCGACCCAGAGCGCGACCTACACGCTCACGGTCTCTGGTCCTGGCGGCAGCGCGAATTGTACGGCAGTCATCTATGTGAACCCGCCGACCAATCCGCAGTGTACGCTTGAGGCAACTCCGTCGACGATTACGCAGGGCGCTGCAGCTACGCTCTCGTGGACGACTCAGTACGCTACGACCGTCACCATCAGCTCTGTGGGTAGCGTCGCAACGTCAGGTTCGTTCGCAGTCGCACCGACCGTCACCACTACCTACACGCTTCACGCAGTAGGCGCGAACGGCGCATCGGTCGACTGTACGAAGACCATTACGGTCGTGAATCCTCCGGCACCAACCTGTACGCTCACGGCGAATCCGCAGATTGTGCAGCAGGGCTCGTCTTCGACCCTCTCGTGGTCGACCACGAATGCCACCTCTGTCGCTCTTAACGGCACCGGCGTCGCAACCGCAGGAACGCAGGTGGTAACACCGACGCAGACTACGACCTACACGCTCACGGCGACAGGTCCTGGCGGTTCGGTCTCGTGCCCGACGGTTGTCACAGTCACCGTACAGCCGCCTCCTCCGGCACCGACCTGTACGCTCACTGCGTCACCGACGTCAGTGAACTACGGCGGCACATCGACCCTTACGTGGACGACGACTAATGCAACGTCTGCAACGGTCAGTAACGGCATCACCATCTCGAACGTCGTGCTTAACGGCTCGGGTACGGTCCAGCCGCTCTCGACCATGACCTACACGCTTCACGCAGTAGGTGCAGGCGGCAGCGTTGATTGTCAGGCAACGGTCACCGTCGTGACTCCGAGCCCGACCTGTTCGCTCTCCGCAAATCCGTCCTCAATCTCTAACGGTGGTCAGGCAACGCTTACGTGGAATACCTCGAACGCGACCTCCTTCGTTATCGATCAGGGTGTCGGCTCTATGAGCCCGGTAGCAAGCGGTTCGACCACGGTCACTCCGGGCGGTTCTCGCACCTACACCGGTACGGCAACGGGTCCTGGCGGAACCGTGACCTGCGCAACCACCGTTACGGTGAATACGCATCGTCCTGGTCCGTCCTGCACCATGAGCGTTTCGCCTTCTACCATCGATGATGGGGAAGATGCGACCCTCCGTTGGGACAGTGACAATGTGGACCATGTCCGCATCAATCAGGGAGTCGGTAGCGTCTCCGATGGCGGTTCTCGCCGCGTCTCGCCGAATGGTCCGGGCAAGTACACGTATGAAGGAACCTTCTACGGCGACAACGGTGACGTCATCACCTGTTCCGCAACGCTCCGCGTTCGCGAGACTGAGCAGCGCATCGTTCTTGATTCGCTCCCGATAGTGCATGACGAGCCGCTCACCTACGTCTACCTCTCTGACCTCCCGTACACCGGTCTCGACCTCGGTCCTGTCGGTACGGCAGTCTACTGGCTCATGCTCGCGCTCGTATCGCTTGCAGCCGCATACCTCATCATTGCTGGTGTCGTACCGTTCGCGCTCGCGCGCCTCGGCCTCGCACCGGTCCATGCTGACGATACGCATGGCTATGGAGCAGAGCGCAATGCGGCAGCCATCCCGGCTTCGCACGCACCAGCAGGTGCGCATGTGACCCACGCACCGGCTTCAGAGCCCGCACCTCGCCACGTGGCGCATAGTGCAGCTCCGGCCGCTGCTCCGGCACGCACACACGCAAGCTACGAGGGCTTTAAGTCTCTCGCACAGAACGGCGCGCTTACCATCGACGACATCGTGAAGGGTCTCTCTCGCGAGGCAGACCACGGATTCGTCCCTGCGCTTCCGGTACATGCACCGGTTGCGGAAGTTGCACCGGCGCCTATCGCGCACGCAGCACCAGTCGCGCATGCAGCACCTGTTGCAACCGACGTCCCATCCTTCATCACTGCGCTTCTCGCAGGTGAGAAGGAAGCGGTCTTCGGCATGATTCGCGACATCAACAAGGCCGGCGGCAACGTGGAGGAGTTCATCACCCACGTGACTATGGCGCTTGATGATGCGTTCCGCGCAAAGACCGAGGGTGCTCCGGTACATCCGGAAATCGCAAAGGTCTGCGAGAATTGCCACCCAAGTTTCCTCGAGCGCGTCATCTCTTCGCTCTCGACCGCAGTTGATTCCACCTACACGGCAGGAACGACCGGCGTGAAGCTGGCGGTTACTCGCGCACTCTCTGCGATTGATGGCTAATTAGCCACTCGCTAAAAGCAAAAGCCCCGCACAGCGGGGCTTTTGCTTTATGTATGGCAGGCGCATACTTTCTCTGGGACACCTCTTTGTCGGAGGCTCATATGCTGCGACGACTCCTTGCCGCTCCTGGCACCTACGGCTGGATTCTCATCGTCTGCGTAGTGGTCATCATCGGCTCCGGTCTCTCCATGTGGTGGGCGTACTACCACATGGGCAGATGAGACGGAAACGGCCCGCGACTTCCGCGGGCCGTGACCTATTTCCGGTCGCGCACTTCTTCTTTGAGCTTCTCTATGAAATCGTTTGTCGGCATCGCGCCCAATTTCTCTCCGGTCCGTACCTCAACGGTGACCGTACCGTCCTCGATTTCCTTGTCGCCGACGACGAGCAGGTAGGGAAGTTTCTCACCCTTTGCGTTCCTGATTTTCTTGCCCAAGGATTCGTTTGCATCGTCGATATCAGCGCGCAGTCCTGCAGTCTTCAGCTGCTTACGGACCTCGCGTGCATAGTCGGTATGCTTGTCGGATACCGGAAGCACGCGTACCTGTACGGGCGCGAGCCAGGCAGGGAAGGCGCCTGCGTAATGCTCGATGAGGATAGCCATGAAGCGCTCGTAGGAGCCAAGGATGGCGCGATGAATCATTACCGGGGTCGACTTCTTACCCTCCTGGTCGGTGTATTCGAGCTCAAAGCGCTTTGGCATTGCGAAGTCTATCTGGATGGTCGCCAGCTGGCGTTCGCGGCCGAGGGCGTCCGTGAACATAAAGTCGAGCTTCGGTCCGTAGAGCGCAGCCTCACCCTCCATGCGCTTGGCGTCGAGGCTCATAGCATCCGAGACGTTCTTGAGCATCGCTTCTGCTTGCGTCCATCCCTCCTCGTCGCCGATGTATTTTTCGAGGTGCTCTGGGTCGCGTACGGAAAGTGATACCCAGTGATTGCCCCACATGCCGAGTCCTGAGTAGAACTCCTTAATGATTTCAGCAATGTTCTTAGCCTCTTCCTCCACCTGGTCGATACGGCAGAAGATATGGCCATCGTCGACCGTAATGGCGCGCACGCGGGTGAGACCGCCGATTTCTCCCGGGCGCTCGTCGCGGTACTGCATCGTGCTCTCCATGAGGCGAAGTGGGAGGTCACGGTAGCTGCGCGGCTCTGCAGCGTAAATCTGTGTGTGATGTGGGCAGTTAACCGGCTTCAAGACGAATTGGTCGTAGTGGCTCGTGACGGTCAGGAGTTCGTCACCGAACTTATCTGCGTGGCCGGAGATTTCATACAGGCGGCGCTTTGCCATATGCGGAATGGTGACCGGCTCCATATCGTAGCGGGCGCTGATTTCGAGCAGGGTATTGAAAAGGGCATTGCGGATGACGGTACCCTTCGGGGTGAAGAGCGGAAGACCTGCTCCGACAAGGTCCGAGAAAGTCCATAGACCCATGTCCTTCCCAATGCGGCGATGGTCGCGCTTCTCCATTTCTTCTCGGTTTGCGAGGTAGGCATCAAGGTCATCCTTCGTTTCGAAGGCAAGGCCATAGAGGCGCGTGAGCATTGGCTTCGTCTCGTCCCCGCGCCAGTAGGCACCGGCAATGCGTTCAAGTTTGAATGAGTCGGGCTTTATGTCGTGTGCCGGATTCTCGCAGTGGCCACCGCGGCAGAGGTCGGTGAAATTGCCGGCCGTGTAGAGTGTTATCGGCTCCTTACTTTCCGTGATTCCATCGATGAGTTCGAGCTTGTAGGCATTGCCGGAGAACCGGTCTCGAGCGTCCGCTTCAGATACCTCCGTTCCTGACATTTGATTCCAAGAAGGCAGAAGGTCGCGCATCGCTTCCTCGAGGGCGGCGAGGTCTGCTTCCTTCGGGGCGTCGCCGCCGGTGAAGTCGAAATCGTAGTAAAAGCCCGTATCTATTGCCGGGCCAATCGTGGCTTTCGCGTGGGGGTAGCGTTCCGCGACCGCTGCAGCGAGCAGGTGGGCGAGGGTGTGCCGTTTTTCCTCGAGGGAGGCCATGTAGGGATGAGAATAGCATAAAAGAGACCGGCGACGCCCTGGAAGGGACGCCGCCGGATAGTTCAGTCTTCGGTAATGGTCGCAATCGTGATTCCATGACCGTATTGGAACGTGACCGCTCGCACCTGCAGGTCGAGCAATTGGTTGAGGCTTTGGCTTTCCGTCAGCGTGCGCGGTAGCGGATAGGTGCCGAGCACAGTCATGGTTTTGCCGAAGAATTCCGCGCCCTTGTGGCAGTGTGCCTGCGCCGGTTTTCCTCCCCTGCTCATGGCGGCCTCTGCAGTCGAGAGCTCAAGATGAGGGTGGAACAGGAATTCAAGAGCGAACGACGATTCGGATGCGAATCGAGGGCGACCGGCAGGAGCGAAGAAGCGCGCGGGCGTTTCCAGTTCTCCACAGACTGCGCGGAAGCAAAGCCGGGTGTGCCATACAGCGGCTCGTCCGGCGAGCGATAGGGTGTGGTGTTGTGCATGGCCATCTCCTTTCTGACTGAGGGCCGTGGAAGGGTTATACCACTCGGGTACTAAATGTCACGGCCTCCCTGTGTGGCAGGGAGGCCGAGGCGGTTAGCGGAACATGCGCGCGAGTCCCGGCATTCGTTCCGGGTCGTACTGCACGTGCGCCAGTTTGCCGCCGCCTTCGATCATCGGGTCGTCGATGGCGGAAGGGCGCTCGATCGTGCCGGCCGGGAGACGACCGTGGACCAGCTCGGATAGTTTGCCGAAACGGCTGGCGAAGTCGGCGAAGACTTGGCAGAGCTCCGGGTGCCGTTTGAGGGCATCCGGCGTCATGTCCTCGAGCGACTTCAAGTGGCCGGAGATTTGCAAGACGGGATGCCGCACCGGTTCATTGCGCGCGCCGGCAAGCAGGCTTTGCAGTTTTTCGCGAGTATACGGGGCATCGCTCATGGCGATCTCTCCTTACGGTTGGAACAGGTGGTTCCTCGTTCTTATATCACAGCGATTTCAAATTCTCGATAGCCAGAGACAGCTCGCCATTTCTATTCGAAACAGTCGACTTAATAAGGAGACAGTTGCCGGGAACCACGAGTGAGCCGAGTTCCTTGAATATCTTTGGGAATATAACGCCCTCGATAGAAGAAGACTTATCCTCGAATTTTACGAATGCCATCTTCTCGCCTGACTTCGTGAGAATGGTGCGCACCTCCTGCACGAGGACGGGGAGAATGACCGGCAGGCCAGGATTTGGGTCCGCCTTGATGTGGCCGATGGTGGTCGCTGCCTTGCTGATAGTCGCGGTGTGGTCATCGAGCGGATGGCCCGAGACATAAATACCGAGCAGTTCCTTCTCCCACGCGAGCTTATCTGCGAGCGACGTAGGGCGGTCGACCGGAGGGAGCTTGAGTGCCGGCGCGGCGAAGTCGAGTGCGCCAAAGAGGGAATCCTGCGGCGCTTCGGTCGTGGCGTCGCGGTGGAAGGTGAGCAAGGTTTCAATATGGGAAAGAAGGTGCGTGCGCTCCCCGAATGCATCGAGCGCGCCTGCCTCGATGAGACACTCGAGCGATTTGCGATTTAAGTTCTTCGAGCGGATGCGCGAGAGGAAATCGGAAAGGTCACGGAACGGGCCGCCCTTGGCACGCTCGACCTTGAGTGCCTCCGCGATACCGTCACCGAAGTTCTTAATTGAGGTAAGTCCGAAACGGATGGTGTCTTTGTTCTCACCGGCCACCGTGAAGTCGCTGCCGGATTCGTTCACGTCAGGCGGGAGCACCGGAATGCCCATGCGCTCGCACTCGGCGACGAAGATAGAAATGGATTCCGTGTCGCCCGCGTCTGCAGTGAGCACGGAGGCCATGTACTCAACCGGATAATTAGCCTTCATGTAGGCTGTCTGGTAGGCGACCTTGCCGTAGCAGGCAGCATGCGCCTTGTTGAATCCATAGGCGGCGAACGGCTCGATGAGTTTCCAGAGTGCTTCGCCCTTCTCCTTTGAGAGCTTTCCGAACTCGGCAAAGCCTGCGAGCAGCTTTTCTTTCTGCGCCTCCATCTCTGCCGGAATCTTCTTACCCATCGCTTTTCGGAGTGTGTCGGCCTCGAGCCACGAATACCCGCCGAGCTTGATGGCGGTGAGGAGCACGTCGTCCTGGTACACCAGAAGGCCATAGGAGGCATCCAGATATTCCTCCATGCGGGGGTCGAGGAAGCGGATGAGTTTCGGATTCTTCTTGCGCTCGATGTATTGCGGAATGGTTTCCATCGGGCCCGGGCGATAGAGCGCCACCATGGCGTTGATGTCATGGATTGTGGTGGGCTGGAGTTCCTTCAGGTAGCGCGTCATGCCGGAACCGTTCAGCTGGAACGTGCCTTCCGTCTCGCCGCGCGCGAGCATGGCAAACGTCTTTGCGTCGTCCATCGGAATATTCTCAATATCGATGTAGATGCCACGGCTCTCGCGCACCCGCTCGATAGCATCAGCGAGAATGGCGAGGTTCTTGATGCCGAGGAAGTCGAACTTCAGAAGACCGGCATCCTCGACCGCATGCATGTCGAACTGCGTAATCAATTTTCCCGTCTTAGGGTCCGTCTGAAGCGGGGTCCAATCGGTGAGCGGCGTCGGAGAAATCACCACGCCCGCTGCGTGCACGCCCGTATGTCGTACACATCCCTCGATGCGCTTAGCGAGGTCGATGACCTGGCGCGCGTCGTCGTCCTCGTCATAGAGCGCTTTGAGTTCGGGCTCGAGTTCGAGCGCGCGGGTAATGGTCATGGGGAATCCCTGGCTACCCATGGGAATCAATTTCGCTATCTGGTCGCCGGTACGGTACGCGTGGCCGAGTGCACGCGCGACGTCACGCACTGCGGCGCGCGCCATCATGGTGCCGAACGTGCCTATCTGCGCCACGTGGTCACTCCCGTACTTATCCTTGGCGTACTGAATCATCTCGTCGCGTCTGTTGTCGGCGAAGTCCATGTCGATATCAGGTGCCTTCGGACGCTCCGGGTTGAGGAAGCGTTCAAACGGAAGTTTGTAGTAGAGCGGGTCGACGTTCGTGATACCCACGAGGTATGAGACAAGCGAGCCTGCCGCAGAGCCACGCGTGGTCGAGAGGATACCGTTATTTTTTGCGAATGTGAGGAGGTCTGATACGGCGAGGAAGTACGGAGCGAATCCCTTGCCGATAATCACGTCGAGTTCGTACTCAATGCGCTCCTCGACTTCAGGTGTTCGCTCCATGGCACGCAGTGTGAGTCCTGCGTATGTTTTCTCCCGCAGCATTTCAGCGTGGGTTTTCCCTGGGTCCGTTGCGATAGCGGGAAAGTTCCAGCTGCCGAGTTCCATCGTGACGTTGCAGCGCTCCGCTATTTCGCCTGAACGGTCTACCGCATCTTCCATGTCCTTGAACCATTTGCGCATCTCCTTTTCGGACACGAACGAGAAATCTTCCTCCTCGTTCTGTCCCTCGCCACCGTGTGCTATGCGGCGCATCACGGCCGTTGCTTCGCGGTCGCTTGGCTTTAAGTAATAGACGTCGTGCTGAGCCACGAGCGGAATGCCGGACTCTTTGGAGAGCGCTACCAGCTCCTCCATGCGCTTCTCGTGACCGTCCACCTGAGGGTGATGCGTTATTTCGAGGAACACATTGTCTTTCCCGAATATGGAAACGTATTCCGCAAGCGATGCTGCAGCTCCTGCCTTATCTCCGGCGCGCAGATACTGTGCAACTTCGCCCGCGAAGGACGGAATGATGGCGATGAGTCCGCTGCGGTGTTCGCGCAAGAGTTCCTTATCCATGCGCGGTTTGTCGAACATGCCCTCGGTGAATGCTTTGGTGACAAGCACCATGAGGTTCTTGTAGCCATCATTATTCTCGGCGAGCAGCACAAGGCGTGAACGCTTACCTTCGTCACCCGGATTTTTGTCGTGTCGTGAGCGAGCGGCGACATAGGCATCAACACCGATGATTGCTTTGATTCCTGCTTTTTCCGCTCCTTTATAGAACTCAACTGCGCCATGAAGATTCCCTGCGTCAGTGATGCCGAGTGCCGGCATTTCTGCTGCCTTGGCTGCTTTTATAAGTTCCGGAACCTTTGGAAGCGCCTGCAAGAAGGAGTAGTGGCTATGGGTGTGGAGATGGACGAATTTCGCCGACATACGTACACAATACCAAAACTGCTATTCTGTGCTCATGTTCATTCTTGGTGTCGATGAAGCAGGGCGCGGGCCGCTTGCCGGGCCGGTCGCGGTAGGAACCGTGGCAGTTGTCGAGGGATTCGATTTTTCTGTGTTCACGAATCTGAACGACTCCAAGAAGCTTTCAGAGAAACGTCGGGAAGCGATTTTCCTCGTGCTCCAAGAGGAAATAAAAAAGGGGAATGTACGAGCCGTTGTTGAGCTCGTCTCTGCGGAACTTATAGACAGAGGCGGGATTGCTCCTGCGGTACGTAACGCAGTACAGAAAGGAGTTCGAAAATTATTGCCCAACCCGGAGGAAGGAAGGGTCTATCTCGACGGCTCTTTGAAGGCACCACCAGAATACGCACAGGAAACAGTCATCGGCGGCGACGCACTCATTCCCGCCATCATGCTCGCCTCAGTCGCTGCGAAGGTGTCGCGCGACAGGCTTATGAAAAAACTCGCACTCGAGTATCCGCAGTACGAGTTCGAGGTACATAAAGGGTACGGCACCAAGCGGCACTACGAACTTATAAAGGAACATGGTCCTTGTGATATTCATCGCAAGACGTTCCTTCATCTCGAAACGACTGCATAAAAAGGGAAGAGGCCGCCAGTGGCGGCCTCCCGTCCCATGGTCTTAAGGGCGTGTACCCAACGCATGGTGACTCGGAGCACCCGAAGGTGCACCGGACTGAAAGTCCTTTCGGGACTACGAATCCGGAATGTACGGCTTGTACCGTTTTCGCTTACCCCTCAGGCTCGCGGCGTGCTTCTTCTTGTTCCCCCTTTTCGACTTACGGTTGACGCGTTGCGGGTCTTTCGTCATGAGCATCGGCTTCCTCACATGTAGGCCGATTAATGTGGGCGTATGCCCGGGTTACGCCGTCCGGCTGAGGTCCCGCTCAGCAGCACAAGGACGACCAGATATATGCTTACGCCTTTTCCGGCCTTCTGCAAGGGTTTTTGTGGCATAAGTGGCGCGGAATAAGGCCATATGGTAGGGTTGTGCCTATGTCAGTACGAATGCGCCACACCAGTTCGCATACCAAAAACCGCCGGAGCCACCACGCGCTCAAGGGGACTAACGTCGTTGCCGATAAGGAATCGGGAGCGCTTCGTCTTCCGCACACCATCGACGAGACCACGGGCATGTACCGCGGTAAGCAGATTGTCTCTAAGAAGGAGGTAAAGAAGGCGGACAAGAAGACCAAGGCAAAGGAGAAGGCAAAGGCTGAGGAGCACGTCCACGCGGAGAACACGAATCAGACTCCGATGAAGAAGGACCAGAAGACCGAGAGCCGTGACAAGAAGTCGCAGGGAATGCTGGGACGCATGATTACTGGTCGCGCAAAGGCACGTAGTGGCATGGGTGGCCAAGCCGGGAGCTAAACCTCCAAAAGATAATTCATCTGCGTCGTTACGGGGCCCTCAGGGCTCCGTCGTCGTATCATCTATACGTCTCCATCGCCCTTCCTCCCGTGCCTCGCATCTAAATCATTTTTGAAGGTTTACCTGGGAACGAATTTATTTTTTTTGCACACAAGATATACACAAGGTGCGTTTGCTTCATTAACCCTTCTTATTTGTTTAGGGTATTGTGTGTATACAGCTCTTTCATCATGGCCAATCGGCATCTAGCACGTTCAGTTGTTCTCCAAACGCTCTTCGAGTGGGACACTACCGCTTCAACAGACGCGGGAGCAACTGAGATTCTCAAACGTAACGTCGAAGAATTCGGCGGAGACGAAACCGATAAGCCATTCATGGAAGCCCTCCTCGCCGGTGTGCTCGCAAAGAAACCCGACCTCGACCTCGTTATCGAGAAGGCAGCGCCTGATTGGCCGCTCGATAAAATTGCACCAGTGGACCGCAACATTCTCCGCATCGGTCTCTACGAACTCCTGTTTGCTGACCGCGCTCAGGTCCCGGCAAAGGTTGCCATCAATGAAGCAATCGAACTCGCAAAAGTATTCGGTGGGGATTCCTCGGGCCGTTTCGTGAACGGCGTTCTCGGTGCCGTCTATAAGGAACTTGGTGAACCAGGCAAGGACGAGAAGGGAAAGAAGGACCGTGTGAAGCACGAGGACCTTCCGCTCGAGAAATTGGGTGGCGGCATCGTCTATGCGGAGCATGACGGACAGTACTACCTCGCGCTAGTACATGACATCTTCGGACGTTGGACGCTCTCGAAGGGTCATATCGAAAACGACCCATCACCGACTGAGGGCGTGAAGCGCGTCGTGGGCGAGGAACTTGGCCTTATGAACGTGCACGTTGAGGACCAGGTGGGAGAGAACGAGTATGTCGCGTCGCATCCTGAGAAAGGAAAGATACGAAAGCATGTGTGGTTCTTCCTCGTCTCGTCTCCGTTCGAGCCGCTTGAACTGAAGAAGAGTGGGGGGCTTGATGACGCGAAGTGGTTCCGTCTTCCTGACATCCTCGACCTCAATTTCTACGACGATATGCTGCCGATAGTTACTGCAGCAGTCCAGAAACTGCTCGACCGCTCGTCTAAGCAATAAGTTGCATCGTATCAAGGTTTCCGATTAACTGAGCACGGTTGATTGAATGTTATAGCGCGAGCAGTCTCTAGAGACCTTTCGTGCCATCACATTCCTTCAGGATTTTTGAAGGAGTTTACTGTGAGTATGACCTTGATTGATACTGACGCCGCACCATGGTGCCCCTTTCCCGAGTGGACAGTCAAAGAGCACCGTCCGCGTGGCGCATGGGAGTGGAATCCTAAGCAAATCCACCTCAAACCGCATCCGCGCACAAAACTCCCGCTAACTGGACATACGCTCGTAGAGCGGTTTTCCGAAATGATGCCACTCAATGCGAATGTGCTCGACTATCTTTGGAAGAACCCACACCTCATCCCTAAATCCTGGGAAGGACGGGTGGTCTACTTCTGGGGCACCATCTACAGTGGTCCGGGGGGTCTGCTCCATGTTCGATGCTTAAATAAGTACGAATCGAAGTGGGGCTGGAGTAACAACAATCTGGACGCACGTTGGGATCAGCGGTTCACCGCACCGCGCTTCTCGCATGTCGCGTTCACTTCGCCTTAACGACTCAGTGCTTGAAGGAGGAGATCAGCCCGTACCAGAATATGGTACGGGCTGTCGTTATATAGACTGGTTTTTCTATCGTTTTGCGCTAGTCTACGGGCATGGCAGACGTACGCGCGCACGCGCAGCAACTGGGCCTTACTTTCAATAATCTCGACCTCCTGGTCGAGGCTTTGACGCATCGTTCCTATCTGAACGAGAACAAGACGGCAGGCTCCCACAACGAGCGTCTCGAGTTCCTCGGAGATGCGGTGCTCGAGCTCGTATCGACGAATTTCCTCTTTAAGAAGTTCCCGACCAAGCCGGAGGGTGATCTCACGGCATTTCGTGCCGCGATGGTGAACACCGTCTCGCTCGCAGAAAGCGCAAAGCTTCTCGGACTTAATGACATGCTCCTTCTTTCGAAGGGTGAAGCGAAGGATACGGGTCGCGCACGCGACATTATTCTGGCGAACGCATTTGAAGCAGTCCTCGGCGCCATTTATCTCGACCAGGGCTACGACGCAGCGGAAGCATTCGTCGCAAAGACGCTCTATCCGAAAATCGATTCCATTATCGAGAACCGCGCCTATCAGGATGCGAAGTCTCGCTTCCAAGAAGCGGCGCAGGAAAAGCGCAGCGTTACGCCGACCTATCGCACGCTCTCGGAGGATGGTCCTGACCATGACCGCGTATTCACGGTCGGCGTATTTCTCGGCGATGAGGAGATGGCCCGAGGTGCAGGGAAGTCAAAGCAGGAGGCAGAGCAGGCAGCTGCGCTCACTGCGCTTGCCGCAAACGGCTGGTAAAGCGGATATCCCGCGTTTCGTGGGTTATAATTTCCGCAATGCTGAAACGGCTCGAGATAGTCGGCTTTAAATCGTTCGCAAAGAAAACGCTGATGGACTTCAGCAATGCGACGACTGCCATCGTGGGGCCAAACGGTTCCGGCAAGTCGAACGTTGCGGAAGCGTTCCGCTTCGCGCTTGGGGAACAGTCGATGAAATCAATGCGCGGCAAGCGCAGTGAGGACCTTATCTGGTCTGGCTCGAATGAGTCTGCTCGTTCGAATCGAGCATCAGTCGCCATCGTTTTCGATAACAAGAAACGCATTTTCCCGAAGCTCGACTACGAGGAGGTATCCATTGAGCGCGCGGTATTTCGTGACGGCTCGTCCGAATACCTTATCAATGGCTCGAAGGTCCGCCTGCGCGACGTGCAGGAACTGCTCGCGTCCGCGAACGTGGGTGAGACGGGGCACCACATTATTTCCCAGGGCGAGGCAGACCGCATCCTGCTCGCGCACCCGCGCGAGCGTCGCGCAATGCTTGAGGACGCACTCGGGCTCAAGATATTTGAATTCAAGAAGCAGGAAGCAGAGCGAAAGCTCGAGAAGACGGAGGAGAACGTTCGTGAGGTGGAGGCACTGCGCCGCGAAATCGCACCGCACCTGCGATTTCTCCAGAAGCAGGTGGAGAAGGTAGAGCGCGCAGAAGAGCTCATGCGCGAACTTGCCGACCTGGCGCGGACTTACTTCACACGCGAGGAAGCATATATAGCAGGCGAGCGCAGCGCCTCGAGCGCGCGCAGAAGCGAAGCGACCGAACGTCTTGCGACGGTGTCTGCGGACCTCGCTCGATTCGATGAGCGCGCTACTACCGACAGCGAGGGCATGAAGCGGGCAGAATCCATTCGCCATGCAGAGCGCGACGTGGACCGTCTTTCGCAGGAGCGCGCGCAACTATCGCGCGAGATAGGACGCATCGAGGGTGGTCTCCATGAATCCAAGAAGCGGGCAGCGAGCGTCGCGCGCGAACCGTATGTAAAGGTGACGCGCGAAGACCTCTCCACGCTGCGCGAGGAGGTAGAGAAGCAGGCGAAGATTCACGACGACGCAGAGCCCGGTGCAATACGTGCCGCGCTCGGAGCGCTCCGTGCTGCAGTCGCTGCATTCTTTGACCGCTACGCGTCTCCGAATGATGACTACCTCGCCGAGGAGGAGAATGCGGTCTACCAACTGGAGAACGAGCGCACTGCACTTCTTGCGAAAGACGCAGAACTCGAAGGGGCGATAGAGAAAGCGAGAAGCGCCCTTATGAAGGCACGCGAGGATGCGCTTGCCCACGAAGAGACTGGCAGGGAGGAGAAGCGCCGCATCTTGGGTCTTGCTGAAAGCAAGGCGCGCGAGGAAGGTGCACTCGCGCGCGAGGACGCGCGCATGCGCGAACTCCAGATGCTCGCAGACGAACTAGAGCGCGATAGGGCGGAGGTTCTTGCGCTTGCGGGCGCCGCCGCGTTTTCCGAAATGGAGAGCGAGCTTGCGCCAGAAGAGCGCCGTCTACAGGAGGAGCGCAAGCGCACCCTCGAACGCCTGAAGATACGCGTGGAGGAAGCAGGCGGCACCGGAGAGGACGTGCGCAAGGAATACACGGACGCCACGGAACGCGAGGCGTTCCTCACCCGCGAACTTGAAGATCTCGCAAAGTCTGCCGAAGGTCTGCGGGGACTCATCGGAGACCTCGACGAGGAACTGACCAAAACCTTTGCAGAAGGTCTCGCGAACGTGAATCGTTCCTTCGGTGAATATTTCGGCGTTATGTTCGGTGGCGGTGGTGCGAAGCTCGTGCTCGAGGAATTTGATACAGAAGAGGAAGAAGACGAGGACGAATACGAAGAGGCAGAGACTAAAAAGAAAAAGCAGGGGAAACCAGGCATTGAAATTTCCGTACATCTACCCAAAAAACGCGTGCAGTCTCTGATGCAGCTCTCGGGCGGCGAGCGCGCACTCACCTCTATTGCTCTCATCTTTGCTATGAGTCAGGTGAACCCGCCACCATTCCTTATCCTCGATGAGACAGATGCGGCGCTCGATGAAGCAAACAGTCGCCGCTATGGCGACATGATTGAAGAGCTCGCAAAGCGCTCGCAGCTCATCGTCATTACGCATAATCGTGAGACCATGAGCCGCGCCGGCATTCTTTACGGTGTCACGATGGGTTCCGACGGCATCTCGAAGCTCCTTTCGGTGAAATTTGAGGAGGCTGCTGCGGTGGCGAAGTAATAACCACAGCCTATGTTGCACAAGTCACTCGTAGGTGTAAACTCATTCTCAGCGGGAACATAGACGCGGGAATCGTCCTTCGGGAAGACTTCGCGTTCGGAGCTCTTTGGTTCAGTTAAATTCTGAATATGCCCATTCGGGGAAAGACTTGTCGCCATAGACATGGCCCGCGAGTATCGGCTTAGGTTAGTTGGTGAGGTAATGGCTCGGCAGCGCGTTGCTGTCTCTGGTGTAAGCCCCCCACGGGGTCCCTTGAACCAAGGCACGCCGGTGCATATGAAGGCCCCGTCTCGTACGGGGTCTTCTTCTTTATCCCCATAGACTCCTTACTCGACAGGAGTAGACTATTCCGACATGGCCGCCTTTCAATACTTCAAACAAAATATGGACCGGGCGGCAGACCTGCTCGGACTCTCCGAGGAGCAGCGCGCAAAACTCGAAACACCGGACCGTGTGCTCAAGGCGGACCTTACCATTACGCGCGACGATGGCTCGAGTGCGACCTATCCTGCCTATCGTGTGCAGTTCAATAATGCACGTGGCCCGTATAAGGGCGGCATACGCTTCCATCCAGACGCTGACGAGGATGAAGTGTCAGCGCTTGCGGCAATGATGGCGGTGAAGTGCGCAGTGGTTGATATTCCGTTTGGCGGCGGCAAGGGCGGCGTGAAGTTCAATCCAAAAGAGCATTCACCGCGCGAGATTGACGAAGTGTCGCGCGCGTTTGTGCGCGCGTTTGCCGATAATCTTGGACCCGACACGGACGTGCCTGCACCAGATGTGTACACGAATCCTGAAATCATGAGCATCATGCTCGATGAGTACGAGAAGATTGCAGGGAAGCCGTCGCCTGCATTCATTACGGGTAAGCCCATAGAAAAGGGTGGAAGCCTCGGACGTGACACGGCAACTGCAGATGGTGCAGTCATCGTGCTCGATGCGCTATTGCGCGATCAGCATCGCTCGCTCGAAGGACTCACCGCTGCAGTGCAGGGAGCAGGGAATGCAGGTGCCCAAGCTGCGCGGCTGCTTGCGGAGGGTGGCGCGAAAGTTATCGCCATCGCGGACTCGCACGGCACTATAGCGAATCCTCACGGCCTCGATGTCGAGCACGTGCTCACGGTCAAGGAGGAGAAAGGCTCTGTTCATGACGCAGAAGGAGAAAAGCTGTCGGCGGAAGAACTCATCGGAACTGCGTGCGATGTACTTGTCCCTGCCGCGCTCGAAGAGCAGATTCGCTCGGATAATGTCGCGAGCGTTCGTACGGGCGTCGTGCTCGAGATTGCGAACGGGCCCACCACGCCTGAGGCAGACCAAGAACTCTTTGATAACGGCATTATTGTTGTTCCTGACGTGCTCGCGAACGCTGGTGGCGTGACCGTCTCATATTTCGAATGGCTTCAGAACAAGAGCGGCGTCACGTGGACCGAGGACCAAGTGCGCGACCGCCTTAAGGAGACGATGGAGGATGCGTATCGCGATGTCGCTGACTTCGCAGCTGAGCGCAACATTACGCTCCGGGAGGCGGCGTACGCACTCGCGATAACGCGCATTCTCGACGCAGAGTAATGCAAAGAAAAAGCGGCTCTGGGAGCCGCTTTTTTCTTATGCTGCCTTCACGAGTTCAAAATCGAGCTCGCGTTCTGCCTGGCGCACGGCTGAGAGGCGGACGCGAATCGGGTCGCCAAGTGCGTACTGGGTCTTCGTGCGTTCGCCGACGATGCGATAGCACTTTTCGTCGTATATGTAGTAATCGTCGCCGAGGTCGCGGATGCGAATCATGCCCTCTGCGCGAGTGAGGTTCAACTCTACGAAGAGACCGCGCTCAGACACGCCGGAGATAACGGCGTCGAACTCCTCGCCGACCTTGTCGCTCATGAATTCCACCAGCTTCATCTTGATGGAGTCACGCTCGGCTTCCACTGCCGCCGCCTCGCGCTCGCTTGAGTGAACGGCGAGCGTATCGAGTTCAGCGACTTCTTCCTTGGTGAAGGTGTCGCCCTCGCTGTAGTGCTTCACGAGGCGATGGATGAGCAGGTCAGGGTAGCGGCGGATGGGCGAGGTGAAGTGCGTATAGAACTTAAACGCGAGCCCGAAGTGTCCGACGTTACGCGTCGTATAGACCGCCTTCGCCATGGAGCGCAGCGTCGCCGTTTTGATGAGATATTCTTCCGGCTTCCCTTTCACTTGGTCGAGAAGTGCGTTGATGTCGGCACCCTTCACATGGCCGCCCGGAGCGTCGAGGTCGTAGCCCATCACCTTGAGGAACTGGGAGAGGTTCTCGATGCGGTCTGCATCAGGCAAATCATGGATACGGTAGATAACCGAGTTCTGGATTCCGGCCTTCTTCGTTTGTTCGGAGAGCATCTGCGCGACGTGTTCATTCGCGAGCAACATGAAGTCTTCAATGAGGAGGTTCGTGTCGCGGCGCTCTTTAAGCAAAATCTCGATTGGTTTCCCGTTCTCATCCAGTTTCACTTTTACTTCCGGAGTATCAAAGGCGATGGCGCCAGCCTTAGTCCGGCGCGCACGAATTTTATCCGCGAGGGTCTTGAGTGTATTGAGTTCATCGAGGAAATCGCCCGACTGCGTGTCGATGACCTCCTGTGCGTCCTCATACGTGAAGCGGCGGTCCGAGTGGATGACCGTCTCGCCAAACCAGGATGAGACGATGCCAGCCTCGCGGTCGAGCTCGAACACCGCGGAGACGGCGAGACGGTCTTCGTTCGGGTTGAGAGAGCAGAGATTGGTCGAGAGCACGTGTGGAAGCATCGGGATGGTGCGGTCGACGAGATAGACGGAGGTCGCGCGCTTTCGGGCTTCGTTATCGATATTGGTGCCGGGACGCACGAAGAATGAAACGTCCGCGATATGCACACCCACCTCGACGTTCCCATTCTCGAGTTTCTTCACCGAGAGTGCGTCGTCGAAATCCTTCGCATCGTATGGGTCGATGGTAAAGGTGGTGGTGCCACGGAAGTCCTTGCGACGGCCTGACGCGATGCCGTCTTCAGCATCTTTCGCGATTTGGTCCTTGCCGGTTACTTCGAGCTTCTTTGCTTCTGCAACGACGCCAGGAGGGAAGTCGCTTCTGAATCCTTGCGAGAGTGCGAGTGCGCGCATCTCGGTCTCATGCTCGCCAGCTGGGCCGATGATTTCCTCGAGTGTGCCCCATGGGTACGGCTGATTGCCTGCCCAGCCCTGGAAACGGATGAGCACCTTCATGCCGATAGGGAGCGATTCACCCTTCACGACGAACGGGACATACATCTTCTTCCAATCCGGTGCGAGCATGGTGAGATTTTCCTCCTCGTTCTGGTAGAGCGTACCGACGAACGTCTCGCGGGTGCGCGTGACGATTTCCACCACCTTTCCTATCTGCCGCACCTTGCGTGTGCGTGGGTCTGCCTCCTTCCCGACAATTTCCACCTTCACGATATCGGTCGGGAATGCGCCCCCGAGGTTCTCTCCCGGAATGAATACATCTTCTTCGTCTGGGTCGTAGGTAAAGAAGCCCTTACCGGTCCGCGTGATGGTAATCGGACCCTCGTATGTGTCTTTTGCTGCCATTTTCACTACTCTAGCAGATTAGGGTCCATGTGCTATGAATATCGGGTCGTCATGGTCACGATGGCACCGTTGATTAGCACTCGTTGCGGTGTCCCAAGCGTCGAGAGACGCCTGTCCTTGGTTTGCTCTAAAGAAAGGCGGCAGGATACCCACACCTGCCGCCTTTTGCCGTATCTTTACCTTGCGTCTACTACAATAGTTCTACCCAGTCTCGGAACGGGGAGGTTTCGAACTGGGAGAGCGCCTGCACGGCAGCTCGGCGGCGGTCCCTTAGTGGCCGCCGCTTCTGCTATGCTTGACGGTAAGCGCTCGCACGCCTCCCCGGCTTGAGCGCCCAACTGGCGGCCTGAAGACGGGCCGCCTTCTTTTCCCGTACTGGACTAAAACGCCCTATTTTGCTACGCTTCGCCCCACTATGTTGATGATCCGATTCCAGCGCATTGGCCGCAAAAACGACCCGGCCTTTCGCATTGCCGTACTCCCCAAAGCTGCAGGCCCGAAGGCAGGCAGCTATGTCGACCTCGTTGGTACCTATAACCCGAAGACCAAGGCAGTCACCCTGAAGCCAGACGCTATCAAGGACTGGATTTCTAAGGGCGCACAGGTATCTCCGTCCCTCCACAACCTGCTCGTGAAGGAGGGTGTTATTGAAGGCGCAAAGACCGCAAAGGTTGTCTCGAAGGTGAACCTCGAGAAGAACATCGCTAAGAAGGCTGCAGAGGAAGCCGCAGCAAAGGAGAAGGCAGATGCCGAGGCAGCTGCAGCAGCCGCAAAGGCCGCTGAGGAGGCAGCCGCAGCAGAAGCAGCACCGCTAGATGAGGCTGCTCCGGAAGCAGAGGTTACTGTTGAAGCACCTGCAGAGGTGATTGCAGAAGCAGAAGCTGCACCGGAAGCAGAGGAGGCTCCGGCCGCCTAAATTCCTTCCCGCCCGTACGCGCATGTGCGCCGTTCCGTCCCTATTATTTACCGTCACTCTGAAACGATATGGAACACGAAGATCACGCATTTCTCGATTACGTCATCAAGGCTCTGGTAGATAACCAGGACGCCGTCATCATTAAGCGCTCCGTGGATGAGATGGGCGTTCTCCTTGAGCTCACTGTCTCTCCGGACGATATGGGCAAAATCATCGGCCGCGAAGGAAACATCGCAAAGGCTCTCCGCACACTCCTGCGCGTCGTCGGCATGAAGCACAATGCGCGCGTGAATCTCAAGATTAACGAGCCGGCAGGTGGCAAGCGCGAGAGCGAAGTGCGTCCGCTCGAGGACGTCATCGGCGAGCTATAATTTCGATATGAGTAAGAACATCGCGATTGGCATTCTCGTGCTCGTCGTGGTCGCACTCATTGCGTACATGGTAGGTACGCGCGCCCTTCAGGCACCGGTCACATCACAGACAGCCACGACCACTGAATCAACTGCAGGCAAGCTCGTCGCACGTGATATCACGTGGACCATTACCCCAACAGAAGACGACCAATACGGAACTCCGCATGCGGAAGTCTCAGTAACGGTTGAAGGGAAGTCATATGTTATCGGTACATTCGCAGGCCAGTGTAAGGACATTGCCGCTAGTGGCTCGATAGACGGCAAGGGCCTCGTCGCAGGCGAGTTGTCCGCAGTGGAGTGCTACTGGGCAGGGTCAGGCGATGAGATAGGCGTCTTTGCGCACGAAGATGGTGGGTACCAAATACTTGTGGGGGAAATCGGGGAGCCAACCGCTGAGACTCCTGCGTTTCGCGGCAACTTCAAGGTCAAAGTAGACATCCCAGCCTAATGATTCGTTTTCATCTCATTACGCTTTTTCCGGAAGCATGCGAGGCATACCTGTCTGCCTCTATTCTTGGCCGCGCCCGCACGAATAAAAAGATTTCCGTCGACTACCAAACTCCACGCGACTATGTCGATAACAAATGGGGCAAGGTAGACGAGCGTCCGTACGGAGGCGGACCCGGCATGGTTATGACGGCGCTGCCAGTCGTGCGCGCCATCAAGAAGTCTCTCGCGCGCCGGAAAGGAAAGATTGCGCTCGTGTGGTTCAGTCCGTCTGCGCCAGCGTTTACCAATACCGAAGCCGACAAGCTCGCGAAGTTCGATGACGTCGTACTGGTCTGTGGCCGTTACGAAGGTATCGATGACAGGGCGCTTTCAATACTTAAAACATTCGGCACCGTGAAGAAATATTCAGTAGGGGAGGCAACGCTCACAGGAGCAGAGGTCCCTGCGCTCGCCATCGTCGATGCGGTCACGCGTCGTCTTCCCGGAGTACTCGGCAAGGATGAGTCAGTGGAAGAACGACGCACTGCATCTCCCGCGGTATACACGCGACCGGAATCCATTACCTGGGAAGGGAAGCAATACAAAGTGCCGAAAGTGTTAGCGACCGGCCACCACGCAAACATCGAGGCCTGGAAAAATAAGAAAAAGAAGGTATAATCCGGAACAGTCTTTTCTGTTCCAAGGGGGAATACCAATGGCGAAAGCCGCATCGAATATCCGGTCCATCTATGACCGGCCCGAATCGCTCGAACGGGCAGCGCAGAACGCGTTCCGCACGGGGCAGCACCGTCTCTATACCTTCGAGTCTGCGGCGAATGCCGTGGCATCGATAATTGATGGAGCTTTGCACTCCGTGTACTTCGTGCAGACGAAGTACACGGATGAGGACGGTCACACGTTCCCGCTGCTGGCTCACGCCTCGGTCGCAGACATGCTGGAACGGTTTCTCACCATGCCGGACCGCGTGCTCTACCTGATGATGGGTCGCAAATTGATGACCTTCTACGGCGACCATGGTCCGGTAGTAAGTCTTTTTAGGCGGCCGTTCACCATTAAGAGTGCGCCGTCCCAGTGCTCGACCGAGCATCCAGCCATCGATTTCATCGTCGCCGACTCAATCGCCTGGCTCGTGCGGGACCCGGCGAAAGACCCGGACACGCAGGTGAGTCTCGTCGGCTTCCGCGATGCCCACGTGGCTTACCGCCTCATCGACCTGTACCACAGGCTTCGTCCCGACTATTACGTCGCGACCAGAAACCCGTTCTAGAACCCGTCTCTGGAAGAAGAGAGGCCCCGCCGCAGAATGCTGGCGGGGCTTTGACGTTAGGGCATTTTTATCGTATAAATCTCCTGAGCCTAGCGCCCGCTAGGAAGTCATCTCGTTACCCTCAGGGGTTTGAAAGGGTCAATCTCATGCTTTCGACGCGTGACTACATCAACTCGTTAACGTTTTTCGGCGTTATGGGCCTGCTGCTGCGCTCTCTCGTGCAGCTGTCACCGCTTGACGACCGCGCCACGCAGATGAGCTGGCTCGCGCTGCGCATTCTGTCCTTCGGGATGCCGGCCATCATCGCTGCGGTCATCTTGATCGCCGCGACCGTCCGTTCCGGCACCGTGAAGCGCGAAGAGGTGAATTCCTGGCTTGGCCTGCTGGTCTGCTTGCCGATCGCGAGCCTCGCCACCATGGCGTTCGGGCTTCTCTCGGCGAGCCTGCTGTGGGCGGCGACTGCGGGTCTTGCGTTCGCCATCAGCCGTTGGCGTATCACGGAGCACTACCGGCTCGCCGAAGAACTGGCGCTCGCACCTATGGTGCTCGGCGTCTATGCGGCCACACAGGTCATGATGGCGTTCCAGCACCAAATGGTGCTGGCGGTCTTCATAGCTGCCGCGCTCATTCTTGCTGGACGGGCGACGGCATATTGGTGGATTGGGCGCTCCCCGACCACTCGGCGCGGAAACGGCCGCGGCGGTGAAGAAACCCGCAGGACTCCGCCGACCGCGCCGGGTCCGAACTACGCAGAGGACCGTCGTCGGCATGCCGCACAGGCGGCGGCACATTCAGCCATCGCCGGCGACTTCGCCCCGCATGTCCACCTGAAAATGGACGATACGAGGCCAGGCCGGGTGCTCGACCTCATCGTCTGACTAGAACGCGCCTCGGCGCACGGGCGGGACCCTCATACGGTCCCGCCCGCTTCATTTTCATCGTTTCCCCATGGGTCTTCTTGACGGGGTGGGAACCAAGGAATACACTGCATTTACAAAGATTGAGTAGCGGGGGATAGGGGCGAAACCGGAAAATACATCCAAATTTAACAGCGTCTCGGGAACGAGAGACGTTGGTCCGTCTTTATGACGGACCTTCAGGCGTATATGGCCCTATTGGCATTTCCACCTATGGATGGGATGGAGGTGCGAGTAGGGACGCTGCGCATTCCCTCGGTTTGAGACGACTAACGATGACGCGACATGCCTAAAGCTAAAACGCTTGTGCAGAAGACGTTCAGTGCCTTTCGTGCTCCGCGCGTGGATTTCCCCGACCTAGTCGGCCACCAGCGCGAGTCGTTCCAGTGGCTGCAGAAGGACGGCCTCATGGAACTCTTCAAGGAATTCTCACCGATTCCTGATTATTCCGGTAAGAAATTCGAACTTCGTTTCGAAGGCTTCGAGATAGGCGACCCCAAGGGAACCGAGGAGGAGGCGCGTGAGAACATGCGCACCTACGAGGCACCGCTCAAGGCGACGGTCACCCTCCTCAATAAGACGATGGGGACGGAGAAGACGCAGGATATCTTCCTCGCGGATATTCCGATGATGACGCCGCACGGCTCGTTCATCGTGTCGGGCGTCGAGCGCGCTATTGTGCCGCAGCTGGCACGTTCATTCGGCGCCTTCTTCATCGCAGAGGAAATCAAGGGCAAACCGCACTTTGGCGCCAAGATTATTCCGTCACGCGGTGTCTGGATTGAAATCGATTCAGAAGCAGACGGCGCTATTTATGTGAAAATCGACCGCAAGCGCAAGTTCCCGGTCACGAACCTCCTCACCATCCTTGGTGCAGGTACTCGTGAGGATATCCTCAAGAAGTTCATCGGTAACGACCTCGCGCAGGCCGCAATCACCGCAACGCTTTCCCACGACACTGCTGTGTCGGTGGATGATTCGTACGTGGAGATTCACCGCCGCATGCGCGACGGCGACCTCGCAACTCCGGACAACGCGAAGTCCTATGTGAACGCACTCTTCACACCGGAGCGCTACGACCTCTCGAAGGTTGGACGTCACCGCCTGAACGCACGCTTCGGTCTCCCGACCGACGCGAAGTCGCTTAATGTCCGTACGCTCTCGCTCGATGACCTCGTGCGCATCGTCGGCGAAATCGCAAAGCTGAACCAGAACCCGGAGGCAGAAGCAGACGACATCGACCACCTCGGCTACCGCCGCGTCCGTTTCGTTGGTGAATTGCTCCAGGCTCGTATGCGCGTCGGCATGTCGCGCATGAAGCGCAACATCCAGGACCGCATGTCCACGATTGAATCGGAGACCTCTCTTCCGATGGCATTTGTGAACCCGCGTCCGTTCCAGGCGTCGGTCCGCGAGTTCTACACCGCGAACCAGCTCTCGCAGTTCATGGACCAGCAGAACATCCTCGCTGAGCTCGAGAACATGCGTACGCTCTCCGCACTCGGTCCGGGCGGTCTTACGCGCGAGCGCGCCGGCTTCGAAGTCCGCGACGTGCACCCGTCCCACTACGGCCGCCTCTGTCCTATCCATACGCCGGAAGGTCAGAACATCGGTCTTATCCTCCGTCTCGCGCTTCATGCGCGCACGAATGAGTTCGGCGTCATCGAGACTCCGTACGCAGTCGTAAAGAAGGGCGTCGTCACCGACGAAATCCGCTACTTGAATGCCCTCGATGAGGAGACTGAGTCCATTGCGCACGCCGCAACTCCGACCGATGAAAAGGGTCGCATTCTTCCGGACCAGATTGAGGTTCGTAAGGGAGGCGAGCCGGCAGTCGTCGCACGCGAGGACATCACCCTCATGGACGCATCGACCTATCAGATGTTCTCCGCTGCTACCGCAATGATTCCGTTCGTCGACCACGACGACTCAAACCGCGCACTCATGGGTTCGAACATGCAGAAGCAGGCAACGCCGGTCCTCATCCCTGAGGCACCGCTTGTCGCGACCGGCATCGAGGAGCACGCAGCACGCAACACGGGCCGCCTCATCATTTCGCAGGAAGCAGGCGAGGTGACCTACGCAGACGCTCGTAAGATTGTCGTCCAGGGCAAGGAAGGAAAGCCGAAGGAGTACAAACTCCAGGGCCTCACCCAGACCAACCAGAACTCCGCATTCAACCAGCGCCCGCTCGTCTCGACTGGAGACAAGGTCAAGAAGGGCGAAGTGCTCGCAGACGCATCGTCTTCCGACCAGGGTCAGATGGCGCTTGGTCAGAACGTTCGCGTCGCCTTCATGTCTTGGAACGGCGCTAACTACGAGGACGCCATCATCGTCTCCGAGCGCCTCGTGGAGAACTCCAAGTTCACCACCATTCATATCGAAGACTTCGAGGCAGCCGTCCGCGACACGAAGCTTGGACCTGAAGTCACGACCCACGACATTCCGAACGTCGGCGAACTCCGCCTTAAGAACCTCGATGAGGAAGGCGTCGTACGCATCGGCGCGGAAGTCCGCCCGGGCGACATTCTCGTCGGTAAGGTAACGCCGAAGGGCGAGACCCAGCTGACTCCGGAAGAGCGCCTCCTCCGTTCCATCTTCGGCGACAAGGCGAAGGATGTGAAAGACACCTCGCTCCGCATGGAGGGTGGTAAGCGTGGCCGCGTTATCGGAGTCCGCGTCTTCTCTCGTGAGAAGGGCGATCAGCTCGAGACGGGCATCATCAAGAAAATCGTCGTGACCGTCGCGCAGGTGCGTAACGTCTCGGTGGGTGACAAGCTCGCCGGCCGTCACGGTAACAAGGGTGTTATCTCCCGCGTGCTTCCAGTAGAGGACATGCCGTACGACAAGGACGGCAATCCAGTCGACGTCATCCTCACCCCGCTCGGCGTCCCGTCCCGTATGAACCTCGGACAGATTCTCGAGCTTCACCTCGGTCTTGCTGCTAACGCACTCGGCTATCAGGCAGTCGTGCCTCCGTTTGCAGGTGCTACCGCAGACGAAATCCGCGACGAACTCGAGAAGGCAGGATATGACCGCTCCGGAAAGATGCAGCTCTACGATGGCCGCTCCGGCGAAGCCTTCGCGCAGCCAGTCTCGGTGGGCTACATGTACATCCTGAAACTCCATCACATGGTGGAAGACAAGATTCACATGCGCTCCATCGGTCCGTACTCCCTTATCACCCAGCAGCCGCTCGGAGGTAAGGCACAGAACGGCGGTCAGCGCTTCGGAGAAATGGAAGTGTGGGCGCTCCTCGGCTACGGCTCCGCCTATACGCTGCGGGAAATGCTCACTATTAAGTCCGACGACATCCAGGGACGCTCTGCGACCTTCGATGCAATCGTGAAGGGCGAGCCGGTATCACACGCAGGTACTCCGGCATCCTTCTCGGTTCTTACTAATCAGATTCGCGGTCTTGCGCTTGATATCGAGCCGATGGACCTCGAGGGCGACCCTAACGCGTAACATCCACTCATATGCCACTCAACCCCCAGAAACGAATGGGCCCCGGGCCGCGCAGCGACTGGAACGCGCTCCGTCTCTCGCTCGCATCGCCTGAGCGCATCCTCTCGTGGTCCCGCGGTGAAATCACCAAGCCGGAAACCATCAACTACCGCACCCAGCGCTCTGAAAAGCACGGGCTCTTCGACGAGAAGATCTTCGGTCCTGAGCGCGATTACGAATGTTACTGCGGTAAGTACAAGGGTATCCGCTACAAGGGCATCACCTGTGATAAGTGCGGTGTGGAAATCACCCGTTCTATCGTGCGCCGTGAGCGCATGGGCCACATCGAGCTCGTCACGCCGGTCGCGCACATCTGGTTCCTCCGCTCCATGCCGAGCCGCATGGCACTCATCCTCGGCGTACCGTCGGCAGACCTCGAGAAGGTCATCTACTTCGCCGGCTACATCGTCACGAAGGTGAACGAGGAAACCAAGAAGCGCCTCCTGTCTGAGCTCGAGACTGAATACAAGACCAAGCACAAGGCGATAAACGACGAGAAGGAACGCGATGCGCTCAAGGAGCGCATGCAGAGCGCGAAGACGGAAATTGATTCCGTCGTCGTCGGCCGCGTGTTCGACGAAATCGCATACCACCGTTTCTCCGTGCGCTACGGCACCCTGTTCGAGGCAAAGATTGGCGCAGAGGCTATCTACGACATCTTCCGCACCATGGACATGCCGAAGATGAAGGCGATGCTCGAGGAGAAGTATCCGAAGGCACCGGCAGCTGAGCGCGAGAAGCTTGCGAAGCGTATTGCACTCATCACCAACATGATTGCAGCAAAGACGCGTCCTGAGTGGATGTTCCTCACGAAGATTCCGGTCATCCCTCCGGCACTCCGCCCGATGGTGGCACTTGAAGGTGGCCGTCATGCAACGTCTGACGTGAACGATCTCTACCGCCGCGTCATCAACCGCAACAACCGTTTGAAGAAGCTGCTCGACATCCATGCTCCGGAAGTGATTCTCCGCAACGAGAAGCGCATTCTCCAGGAAGCAGTCGACGCACTCCTCGACAATTCCATCCGCAAGACGGGTGCGAACGCAGGTGCACTCACCCCGGCACAGCGCCGTCCGCTCAAGTCTCTCGCTGACTACCTGAAGGGTAAGCAGGGCTACTTCCGCCAGAACCTTCTTGGTAAGCGCGTGGACTACTCGGGCCGTTCCGTGATCGTGGTCGGTCCTGATCTTGAGCTCGATGAGTGCGGTCTCCCGAAGCACATGGCACTCGAACTCTTCCGTCCATTCGTCATCGCAGGACTTCTTGAGCGCGAGCTCGCATTCAATATCCGCGGTGCAGGTCGTCTCATTGAAGACGGCGTGCCTGAGGTGTGGGAAATCCTCGAAGAGGCGATTGCAGGCAAGCACGTGCTCCTCAACCGCGCACCGACGCTTCACCGCCAGGGTATTCAGGCATTCCGCCCGAAGCTCATCGAAGGTGATGCTATCCAGCTGCACCCGCTCGTCTGTCCTGCATTCAACGCAGACTTCGACGGCGACCAGATGGCTATCCACGTGCCGCTCTCAGACGAGGCGCAGTGGGAGGCAAAGAACATCATGTCGGCGAACAAGAACATCCTGAAGCCGGGTTCCGGCGAAATGATTGTCATGGTGCAGAAGCCGCTCGATATCGTGCTCGGTACCTACTGGCTCACGAAGGGCATCACGGGTGTGAACGGAGAAGGAAAATACTTCCAGAACCCGAACGCAGCAATCCTCGCCTACGAGTACGGCGCGATTGACCTGCGCGCATCTATCCATGTCATGCCGATGGCGGACAAGGTGAAGTACGCACAGTTCGAAGGAAAGACGTTCGAGACGACCGTCGGTCGCCTCCTGTTTAACACCGTCCTTCCATCGGATTACCCGTACATCAACGACGCAATCACGAAGAAGGTGCTCACCAGCATCATGAACGACTGCATGCTCAAGTACGGCATCGACGCTGTTCCGGGCATCGTCAACAAGATTAAGCGCTTCGGATTCGAATACGCTACCAAGTCCGGTGTCTCGTGGTCGCTCGACGACGTGAAGGTTCCGGAAGGTAAGGGCGGCATCATCGATGGTGCACGCGCGAAGGTTGGCAAAATCGAAGACGATTATCGCAACGGTCTTCTCTCGGAAGATGAGAAGCGCCGCATGGTGATTGAAATCTGGCACAGCACGAAGACTGACGTGGAGAAGTTGGTGGAGGAAGCGATGGACCCGATGGGTTCGGTCGCAGACATGGTGCGCTCTGGCGCTCGCGGTTCCTTGGGCAACCTCACGCAGATGGCCGGTATGAAGGGTCTCATCCAGAACACTGCCGGCGACACTATCGAGGTGCCTATCATCTCCTCGATGACCGAGGGTATGAATCCGGTGGAATACTTCATGTCCACGCACGGTGCGCGTAAGGGTCTCACTGACACCGCGCTCGGTACCGCACGCGCCGGCTATCTCACGCGTCGCTTGTTCGACACCGCACAGGACTCCATCATCACGGAGAAGGACTGTGGTACGAAGCGCGGCATTGCGATTAATCGCATCTCCGCTTCCGGCATTAAGATTGACTTCGCTGAGAACATCCGCGGACGAACCCTTTCTGCAGAAGTAGGCGGATTCAAGAAGAATCACTACCTTTCGACTGAGGACGCTAAGTCCATCGCAGCCGACGAGACCATCGCTAAGGTGGAAGTGCGCTCTCCGATGTCCTGCGAGACTCGCTACGGCATCTGCGCATCCTGCTACGGTATGGACCTCACGAGTCAGCAGATGATTGATCTCGGTGAGGCAGTCGGTACGGTCGCCGCACAGGCTATCGGCGAGCCGGGCACGCAGCTCACGATGCGTACCTTCCATGCAGGCGGTACGGCATCCGTGGGCGGCGACATCACGCAGGGTCTCCCGCGCGTCGAGGAAGTCTTCGAGAAGCGTTCTCCGAAGAATCCGGCAGTCGTCTCCAAGTTCGACGGTCTCGTGACCGAGGTCCGCGAAGAAGGACGCGAGCGCGTCATCGTGGTCGCTCCGGAAGCAGGTCAGGGCAAGAAAGACGGCTCTGCTACCGAGTACACCGCGCCGTTCCCACGCGTCGCATTCGTGAAGGCAGGCGACAAGGTGGTGAAGGGTCAGCTCCTCACGGACGGTTCTGCAGACCTCGACGAACTCTTCGAGCATGCAGGCCGCTCGATGGTGCAGGAATACATCATTGCGGAGACGAGCAAGATCTACGAGCTGCAGGGCGCATCCGTGTCCCGCAAGCATCTCGAGGTCATCGTGAAGCAGATGTTCTCCCGCGCGAAAGTCACCGACACCGGAGATTCCGAGTGGTCCGTGGGTGATGTCATCGAGCACTGGGAGTTCGAGCAGGAGTGCAAGCTCATGGAGGAGCAGGGCAAGATTCCGCCGAAGGCACGCGAAATGGTGCTCGGCATCAAGGAGTCTGCGCTCTCTCGCCGCTCGTTCCTCTCGGCTGCATCCTTCGAGCAGACGACGAAGATTCTCATCAACGCCGCACTCAAGGGCTCCGTAGATACGCTCCGCGGTCTCAAGGAGAACGTCATTCTCGGTCGCCTCATCCCATCCGGTACCGGATTCGAGGGCTCGAAGAAGCG
>CAYNNZ010000001.1:0-126471 GCA_964398815.1 uncultured Candidatus Saccharibacteria bacterium | reverse complement strand
GTGAGTGATACGGCGCCGCTTATGAGAAGTGGTGCGCGCTGCACATGTGTAAGTTCGCTGAATGGCTTCTCGGTTGCGGTGACAGAAAGTCGGTCAATGAGAAAGCCATTTATGATGAGCGCGCCAACAAACACCATCTTGGCTATGAAGATTGGTTCGTGTAGGTAGTACGAGGCGCCACCGAGGAACATGAGACCTCCTGTAGCAATGATGGTGGCGAGTCCAATCGATACGATGATGTGGAGCGTGTCCACGAGGCGGGGCGCAATCGTCCGTTGCTTCCCAAGCACCCACATGAGCGCCTGCTCGTCTGAATAGAGGACCGCAAGTCCAGTTACGAATATGCATGCGAGGTGCAGCGTAACCATGACTATTGCAGTGTCCCTATGACGAACGACGCGAGTTCGCTTGCCGGACGTCGCTGACCGCTATGTTGACCATTGAAGGCTGCCGAGCCGTCGGTACCGCACATGGAGAGAATCGCTGCAGCGCCTCCTGGGTGCTGTTGTATCCAACCCGTAACGTCGTACACCTTGCCGTTAATACTCGTCCAGCAACTGGCAGACGACGCATGCTTCGCGACCGTTACGCTCGAATACACTCCCGGCTGAGGAGTGGTGGGGACGAGGGCTGGAGTTGGTGTGGGTGCGGGCGTAGGCGTCGTCGGAGAAACAGGGGTGATATTTGTAACAGCCGCGTCAGTACTGGTGCTTACGGGGGCTTGCGATACTTCTGTTAGAGCGCTTTCCGTCACTGGAACAGGTTGTGTCGCCGTGCGCCCGGCTAGATATACGCCACCCACAATAAGCAGCGCGACTACAAGCGAGACGGGGAAAATGTATTGCTTCATGTTCCCTACTACGGCAGCGGGGGTGGCGGTATTTCACCGTGAGGCGGAAGCATATGTACGCCGAACGCGTGAATGACAGACCCCTCGCGATCTCCTGCTACGTACACACGGTCTCCGGTCATTAACGACGATACAGGAGCATCCGAAGGCAGTATGACGGTATACACGTCATCGTCGACATCGTGGTCGCGGTCGTCGTGCATGAGCTGGAAGGAAGAAGTCGCAATCTCAAGAATTACACCGCGATAGATTCCTTTACCGTGCGGGGCGGGCACGCGAACACCTTCATACACATCACCGAACGGCGGCGGCAACTCCCCGCGGTCCGCATGACGCAGTAAGTCATCATTGAACGAGGTTCCCCTATCAAGCGCGAGCCCGAGCGCGAGTGCGCCGGCAATAAGCACGATGAGTAGGTACAGGACGGGGCTGCGATATCCGAACTTAAATCGTCGAAGCAATTTCTCGAGGATGAATATGAACAGGATATCCAGAGCCAATAGTGGCCATGGAAATACGAGCAGGAACGCGAATAGCCCGCGCGGACCGAATGCCAGAAGCGACTCATGACCGTTAATGCGGAGACCAAACAGTATGAAGTTCGCTATTGCGACTGAAAGCACAAGGACTATCGTGGCAACCACGAACGTAAGAATGGTCTGGAGCGTGAAATGCAGTTTAGGACGCATCGAAACATGCTTCTCGCGAATTTTCGCCAGGATATTTTCTTTCCCTGTCTGGTCGTTAGATGTCGGTTCCATAACGTAGTCCTTGTTTTGTATAAATGCCCGCGAGAGCCTCCTTGCCGCGCTTGAGGCGAATACCCACGGTCGAGACTGGCACCTGGAGCACGTCAGCAATTTCGCGGTACGAAAGCTCTTCAAGGTAATAGAGCACCAGCACTTCGCGATATTTTGGACTTACTCCACTCAATCCTGCATCGATGAGCGCGCGCATTTCTTTTTGCTCGCGTTCGCGCGGCGCAGGGTCATCGTAGGCTGGATGCGCAACGAACGCATCGAAGTCAACTGCGAATACCGGCGAGCGCGAGCGTTTCCGCAGTGCTGACACGAATTCATTGTGCGCAATACGATATATCCACGGAGAAAACCGCATAGACGCATCAAAGCTTTGGATATTCTGGTATGCGCGCAGGAAGGCGTCCTGCACCAGGTCCGTAATATCGTCGCTGCTCGAAAGGAACTTGGTGCCGTATCGCTTCAGCTTAGCCTCGTACCGTTCA
This sequence comes from uncultured Candidatus Saccharibacteria bacterium, assembly GCA_964398815.1. Classification (GTDB taxonomy): domain Bacteria; phylum Patescibacteriota; class Minisyncoccia; order Phycocordibacterales; family Phycocordibacteraceae; genus C7867-001. The sequence goes on along the minus strand of CAYNNZ010000001.1, from coordinate 124,378 downwards.
ATAAGAATACCGAACGCATCGACGTCGCCCTGCTGCACCGCACGGGCAGCTTCTTCATCAGTCAGCACGTCAGCAGTGGTATGCGAGCCTTCCATGCGCTTCTATCCTAGTACGAAGCGACTGAAAGAGATATTTCAGGCACCAATCAGGAGTGAAAAGAGGAAAGAGACGATTGCAGAGAATGGAGCTGCGAATACATAGCTGAAGAGAAATAGGAACGCGACGAGCGTAATAAGTCCTCCTTGTGCGAGCCGTGCTTCGAATCTCCGGAATGTCATCGCGTAGCGATATGGGAGGAGTCCGCGCAAGAACGTAAATCCATCGAGTGGAGGAACGGGGATGAGATTAAAGAGCCCGAGAAAGAGGTTCACGAGCGCGATGATGCCCGCTGCTTGAGCGAATGAATCGAGACCTGCGGCAATAGCCGAGCGAGTGAGGAGTCCGAAGAAGACGGCAAGGAACAGGTTCGTTGCGACCCCGGCAATCGCGACCAAAGCTTCGCCCCAGCGCTGATTCTTCAGGTTGTAGGGGTTATAGGGTACTGGTTTTGCCCACCCGAACAGGAATCCGCCCGGGGAGAGCACGCAGAGGATAGGCACAATGATGGAACCCACCATATCTATGTGCGGAATGGGGTTCAGGGTGAGACGCCCCGCCATCTTGGCAGTTGGGTCCCCGAGCGCATTCGCGGCGTAGCCGTGCGCCACCTCATGAATGATGATGGATATGATAAGAACGACGAAGTAGAAAATCTGGATTTCAACGCCTGATTGCATAGGATTTCGCCCCATGCTAGCATGGCGAAACTATGGCACGAAGCTGTGAAGTAACCGGAAAGAGCACCCAGATAGGCGGACGGTATTCAAACCGGACGCGTGCTACCCAGTTCAACCCTACTGGAAAGGTGCGCCGCAAGGCTAACCTGACCAAGCGCCGCGTCTACGTGGCCGAGCTCGGCAAGTCGATTCTCATCGACGTTTCCGCAAATGGCATGCGTCACATCAAGAAGAACGGCGCACACGCTACTCTCAAGAAGGCGGGCATTATCTAGCCCCAATTCGTGTTTTTGGAAACGGCGCCTTCGGGCGCCGATTTTCGTATATAGACAACAAACCACCCAATGAGCGCATAGCAGGGCGCAAGGAGTAGTACTGGAAACGCCGGGAGTGCGAGCGCGGCAAATGGTAGTTTCGCACCAACCTCTGCGACCATGATGATGTAGGAAAGGAGTGCGTACGCAGGGAGCGCGAGAATGGTTGCGAGCGGTGGGATGATGAGTGCACCCACACCCGCCACTGCCGCAAAGAGCATGGCGAATGGAACAACGGGCAGCACGAAAAGATTCGCCGGAATCGCTACCAGGGAGAGATTTCCAGTCTCATACAGCAGGAGCGGTAACACGAACAACTGCGCCGCGAGGGTGGTTGCAAGTGTTTCGCGGAATGTCCCTTGGCGCACCCACAGGAGACGTGCGGAAAGCGGTGCCGTGAGAAGGATGAGACCAAGCGTCGCAAGGAATGAGAGCTGGAACCCAGGGTCGTAGAGCAGTGAGAGCGGATTCCATAGCACGAGTAAGACAAATACCGCCAGAAGCGCACGGAGTGCACTATAGGTGCGTCCCGTCGCGCGTCCATAGAGCGCAACCAGTGCCATCAGTCCAGCACGCAGAGCAGACGCGCCCGTACCTGCAGCAAGAACAAAAAGAATAATCGCGACAGCCGCTATTGCAATCGACGAGCGGCGCGGCAAGAACGAGAGTCCGTCCATGAGCGCTTGGGCGACGACCATCACGTTATATCCCGACAAGACGACTATCGGTAAAAGGCCGACAATTGCAAAGGCATCGAGCAGTTCCCGACCAAGACCCTGCTTCCCGCCGACCAGTAACCCCTCAGCGAGTGATGCGTGCGGCTCGGGAAGCGCTGCTTCGAGCGCATGCGCGAATACGTGCTTGGTAGCGTACAGAACTCGTAACGGAAGCAACGCATCTCCGCGCTCTGCCACTTCTACGTGCGCCCGTTCGATAAGCGCGAACACGCCATCTTTAGCGAGAAACATCGGATAATTGAATTCGCGCTCGCCGTCGGTCCTGAACGATTCTGGCGCAGACAGCATTCCTGAAACGGTCACGTGATCGCCATACGCAACTTCAGCAAATCGGTCTGTAATGGCAATAATGCGCATGCGCTCTCGCCCCTCGCGCACTTCTATCGTAATGCGCTTCCTTGTTTCGCGAAGGTCAGGGTCGGCGACAACCATCCCGGGAAGAGTGACACGTTCACCTATCAGGGACGCGAAAACGGGCGATGGTGCGACTGGGACAAGCAGCGTTCGAATTCCCCCAAGCGACAAGAGAAGTAGGAAAAGAGCTGGGAACAGATACGAATCTCGTCTACCGAAAAACCATGCAAAGAAAAACCCGGCTGAAAGCAGGAGCAGGAATAGGAGTCCGGGAAGTGGTATGCGCAGCACCGATTCGAGCGCGATACCTGCGATAAGCCCGAGGAGTGAAGCGAGTGCGAGCCACTCTCGCATAGGCTACGTACCGCGGTCCATCGCCTCGTTGGCGAGCGCATCCGCGTCTTTGTTGTTCTCGCGATAGACGTGTTCGAACGCCACCTTCCCGAACGAACGCGCCAATACATTCTTTACTTCGAAGTATCGAGGAACGAGGTTGGGGTGTTTTACCTTGTATGCACCCTTCAACTGCTCAATGACGAGCTTGGAGTCCATGCGAATCGTAAGGGTTGAGTCCTTGAGTAGAGCCGCATCATACTGTTCGACGAGCGCGATGAGTCCGCGTAGCACCGCCTCGTATTCCGCCACGTTATTCGTCGTCACACCCAAATAATCAGAGACGTCGACGAGGCGCTTACCGATAGAGTCGAATACCACGGCGCCCGCGCCCGCCGGACCCGGATTTCCGCGCGAACCACCGTCAGCGTAGAGCGTGAACTGCATACCGCGAGTATAGCAAGGCAATGCAAAAGCCGGACTGCGCGTTGCGCGTTCCGGCTTTAGGCGACTGCTACCAGGCGCAGGCGTACCGGGCGACCGCGAGCGAACATGTCACGCTCGAGGCTCGCGAGCACTGTGGCTGACTTGCCGGCATCGAGTGAATCACATATCTTTCCCAATTCACGGCGCGCATAGAACGCGATGCCTTCCATAACTTTTTCATCGAAGTCGTCTGCAGACGGTTCGAGCCGCAGTCGCAGATGCTCTCCTGATTTTCCAAACCACGCGACTTCTTTGATGACGACATCGCGCATGGCGAATACCGGCTTCGGATTACCCATACCAAATGGTGCGAGCCGCTCCACCTTTCCCAGAAGCGAGTGAGTGGCTTCGTGCGGTGCAATCTGCGCATCCGCATTTTCAAATGGGTCAATGCTCGCATGCGAGAGCGTGGAGAATGCCTCGCACAGACGCGTCTCGAGTTCATGCACGCGCTCAGGGGCCACACTGAAGCCGCCTGCAGCGGAGTGACCGCCAAAGTCAGCGATTGCGTCACCTGCAGCGGTCATAAGTTCAACCACATGTACCTTACCTGGCCCACCGCGACAGGAACCTTTAAGCACATCACTTCCTTCTCTTCCCCAGAGAAAGACCGGGCGTTCATATTCTTCAGAAATGCCGCTCGCGACCAACCCTAACAGTCCGGGACGCCAATCAGGATCGCCAAGCGCGATAACTGCCGGGAGTGTTCCCTGCGTGCGTCGTTTTTCAATCTTTTCGTGCACTGCTTTGGTGATTGCACCGGCCGCGGCGCGTCGTGAACGATTAGCCGCTTCAAGCGACTTGGCTAATTGATCCGCCTCCGCTTCATCACTGGTGGTGAACAAGCGGAATGCATCGCGCGGATCTCCCATGCGGCTTGCCGCATTCACGCGCGGCGCCAGCATGAATCCGACATCGTCCTCGGTAATGCTCTTCTGCTCCACGCGAGCAGCGCGGCACAATTTCATTAGCCCTATGCGCGTGGATTTGCGCATGACCATGAGGCCGTACTTCGCTATGACACGGTTCTCGCCCACAAGCGGCACCATGTCCGCGATGGTCGCAAGCCCTGCCATATCGAGAAGCCACTTCTCCCATCCGGGTGGAATATTCTCGCGGCCGGTAAAGCCATGTGCGAGCACAGCGCACACGGTTTTCCATGCGAGACCTGCTCCGCACAGCTCATAAAATCCATACGTCTCTCCTTTTTGCTTTGGGTCTATGACTGCGAACGCATCCGGAAGCGTGTCGGTCGGGAGATGATGGTCGGTGACGATGACGTCCATGCCGAGTTCTTTGGCACGAGCGACTGCTTCGTTATCGGTTATGCCTGAGTCGACCGTGATGATGAGCTTCGTGCCTTCCTGCGCCAGTTTCTCGATGCCGGAGATGTTCACGCCATACCCCTCGTTATGGCGGTGCGGAATGTAGTTATCGAAATTCGCACCAGCTTTCTTAAAAAAATCATGGAGAACTACCCCGCCCGGGATGCCATCGCAATCGTAGTCACTCCAGACCGTGATGCGTTCGCCTGAGTTTATTGCGCCCGCTATGCGTGCTGCCGCCTTGGGCATATTGAGAATATGCATCGGATTACCTATGTGCTCTTCGTAGGAGGGAGAGAGGAACGCTTGCGCCTCTTCCGCTGTCTTTATGCCGCGTCGCGCGAGCAGTCCCGCCACGAGGTCATCAAATTCCGCGAGTTCGCTTCTCGTCGCGTCATCAAGGGCATCATGGAGGGGAAACATCGTTCGTGGATTGTAACAAAATTGCCGTGAGGTATCCTTTTCCCATGGAGGACGCGATATTTGCGAAGATTATTCGGAGAGAAATCCCGGCACATATTATTTTCGAGGATGAGAAAACGCTGGCGTTTCTCGATATCAGCCCGGTAAACCAAGGCCATGTGCTGGTCATTCCCAAAGAGCCCGCTCGAAATATTCTGGACATCGACCCCGCAAATTGGGCCGCACTGATGGAAACGGTCCGGAGACTCGCGAAAATAGTGAAAGAAGTAACGGGAGCCGACGGCATCAATATAGACATGAATAATGAAGCCGCTGCCGGCCAAATCGTGTTTTGGGCGCACGTCCATATCGTTCCTCGTTTTGTGGGCGATATGCATGTGACTCGCCAGCACACCACCTATGGTGATGGTGAGGCTGAGGCTATGGCAGAGCGCCTTCGTGCGGCACTACCCTAGCGCATCGATACCGGGAAGGGAGCCTTTCGCCAGGAAGTCGAGCATCGCGCCTCCACCAGTAGAAACAAAAGAAAATTTTGGGGTGAGTCCGAGCGAATCGAGCGCAGCTACCGTGTCGCCACCACCGAGGATGGTATGCGCGCGACTTTCGGTTATCGCTTTCGCGAGTGCGAAGGTACCTGCCGTGAATCCATTTTCATACCGACCGAGCGGGCCGTTCCATAAAATGGTCTTGGCCTTCTTAATAAGCGGCTGGAGCGCCTCTATCGATGCAGGTCCGACGTCGAGCATGGCTTCGTCGCTTGCGACCTGTGAAATGAGTACTGCCCTTCCCTCGCTCGCTCGTGCGTCAGGGGACGCGACCACCACATCCGTAGGGATAATCAGTTCCGGATTCGCAAGAATGCCTGCGATTTCGTCCCGCGGAGCGTCGGATACCAAGGACGCGCCGACACTACAGCCCTTCGCTTGTATGAAATCGTTCGCGAGCGCACCACCGACGAACACGTGTTCGTAGTCTTCAAGGAGCGCCATGAGCACCGGCTCCTTTGTTGAGAATTTCGCGCCACCGATGATGGCGAGCGCGGGACGTTTTGGCTTCAGGGCTCGCTTCAGCTGTTTCACCTCTTCCTCGACCAAGAATCCGGCATAGGACGGGAGGAGTCCAGCCACTCCCACCACAGACGCATGTGCGCGATGGCACACATCGAAACAGTCCTGCACAAATACGTCCGCAAGCTCCGCGATAGACGCGGCAAAGTGCGGGTCATTCGCCTCTTCGCCCTTATAGCGGCGGAGGTTCTCAAGCATCAGCACGTCGCCCGGCTTCATATTCCGTACCGCATCGCGGGCTTCCTTCCCAACGGTGATGGGAGAGAACTCGAGAAGCGGGATGAATTTCTTCATTGCCTCGTACATGGGAGCAAGCGACTCAGTGCCGTTACCGGTAATATGCCCCGCGAGGATTACTTTCGCTCCCTTCTTCTGGAGGTATTCGATTGTCGGAAGGGCTTGCCGCAGGCGGAACGTGTTAGCGACGACTCCATTCTCGACCGGCACATTAAGCGCAGCGCGCACAAGAACTGGTACGCCTTTGAGGGTCGGAATCCGCTTAATCGAGCGCATAGCTAGGCGAGCGCCTTCGCAAGCGCGCCGAATGCCTGCGCTTCGGTGGATGCGCGACCAACGAGAAATCCATCGATGCCGCTTCCACCCGCGAGCGCGCGAGCGTTACCTGGCTCGACCGAACCGCCGTAGAGAATTCGCACCTTAGAACTCGCCTTCCCCGGAAGGAATTCAGAAAGTAGTTTGCGCAAGTACAAAATCATTTCAGTGAGGTCCGCTGGCGTAATCGCTTCAGCGGCCGACTTCCCTATCGCCCAGACTGGCTCATACGCAAGCACGATGCGTGTGCGCTCTTTCGGTGAAAGCGGAGAGTACACCGAACCAATTTGTGCGCGTAGCGTTCCTAAATACTTCGCTTCAGCATCTCGCTCCCGCTCACCCACGCAGAGAATCGGGGTGAGGTCCTGCGCGAGCGCATGCCGTACCTTCTCGAGAATCTCTGAATCTGTTTCACCCATTGCTCGGCGCTCTGAGTGGCCGACGATAACGTACGAAGCCTTTACGCTCGCGACTGCAGCAGCGGTCATCTCGCCGGTCGCAGCACCTCCGAGCGTTGCGGAGATATCTTGCGCTGCGAACTCAACACTTGAGCGATTCGTCGCCGAGAGATATCCCAGATGTGGCCCCGATGGCGCGATCACCACGTCATGATGCCCTGCTGCGCCGATGCGCTTAGCGGCAGCGTAGAGTCGGCGCGCCTTATCGAGAGTCTCCACATAGGCCTTCCAGTTTCCGACGATGAGCATACTCACATGATACCAGCACCCCGCACCCTATCGTCCAAATAAGGTCCGCAGAAGGCCTAGATGCGAGGCGCGGAGAAGCGAAGAGTGTAGGCGTATTCGAAATACGACGGAGCGATGAGCGCGGCTCCGCAACAAAGCAGATAGGCCTTATCCGGACCTTATTTCTGGCGCCAGTCGACGAACCGGTAGTCGGAGGACGTATACGGCGTAAATGGTGGCGGGTCCGTTGCGAGTTTACGGTCGTACGAGTCGGTACGCGTCTGATACCCTCCGTCACTGCCCGAACCACAACCATTTACCCATTTAGTACCCGTACGCTTATTGGAGACAGTCGTGCCGTACATGGTGAGTGTTCCGCGTGGCTCGAATGAGCTCGGACAGTCGTATAGATTTCTCCCGAATGCCCCTCCCTGCGCAATAAATATGCCGTTGAGAGTCATGTTGTTCGGAGAGTCAGGGGTAATAAGAATGTCATTCTCAGCGATGAGCGTGAGTCCTGCCGTTCCGTTGTTGGTCGTATAGGTAATGTTGTCCGGAAGCATTGCATTCGGGTCCACACCTGAATGCACGGTGTCAGCGGCGACAACGGTCACCTTACTTGCGAGCGTACCCTCCACCCACACGTGGTCTTCTACATAAATGAGTCGACAGTTTGCTGGTATGGCATAGGTGCCGTAGAGCGTTTCGTTTTTGATACGTGTGTAGTCAGAGGTGTCCGATGAACCATCGACTGCACCGTTGATATCAGTGTTGTATTCACTCGTCACTCGATACACCGTAACTGTGTTGTTGGAGTTAAAAATGAGATGGTACCCCTTAAAGAAGGAGACCCCGCCGTTACCCGAGCTGTAGCGCGGGAAATAAAGACCCAGCGAGGTTGCCGTGGTCTTGAGCGACGTGAAGTCAGCGGAAATCGCACTGAAGTCCACCTGTGGCGTCGGGTAACTCCAGAGCGATTGGTTGGGCCCCGCTCCCCACACCCCGTTCTTGGTGGCGGTCGGCGAGCAACCATAGGACGAGGTACAGCTCCACGAAGAAAGCGAGCTGGTGACTGGCGCATTCGCCGTTCCGTCCATACGAATACCCCCGTTGCTATGGTAGGGACCGTTAATGACACGGTCTGACCCCGCCCAGACCGTGTCATTCACAATGTATGAATACTGAGCCACAGTCGGCCGCGCGTAGCGTGCGTATACGGTCGCCGAGTTCATACTCCCCTGCGGCGTACCTTTCGACTGCAAATCAATGGAGGTTGAGATGCCGCAGGAATTATTCCCCGTAATCGTGAGCGAAATAGTGCCAGCAGTAGAGCCTTCCGGGTCGTTATAGCTAATGGAGTACGGTCCTGCGGCCCCCGTGCCGTTCTGTAAATCGTTCGGGAAATGGGCAAGATGCCATTTGTAGTATTCAATGCCCGCCTCGGCGATAGCGAGACCCTTCGACTTATCGGTCTGCGATGTCTGCAGTTTATTTTCAGTGAGCACGTAGCTTGAAAGCGCGAAAATCACCGTAAGAAATACGGAGCCGAACACGATTGCCATGAGCATGAGGTAGCCGCGCGGGTCGTTCATATTATTGGCGCAAGTTACGCAGCGTCGCGGTCTCCTGCAGAGTCAGGATATCAGGCGCGCGAAGCGGGTTGAGGTCCACGAGCACTGAAGTCGTGACCGCGGCCACCTGAGACACATCGATGGTTGAGGAGGAGATGAGGTTGCCGTCTTGGTTGTAGTACTTGAAAAGTGGCGTGGAGGAGCTATTGCGCACGTACTGCGCAATGGTAGTGGTCGCTTCCTTCTGACCGACGTATGTAGGCGGGCTCGAGGTGGAGTCGGTCACACCGCGATAGAACGTCGTCCCAGAAAGATAGAGTCGTATTTTTTCAACAGACCCGTCGCCGTCGATGTCGCTATAGAACGTAATGCTCGACGTACCTGCGCTCTGGATAGGATAGGAACCATCGTCTCCATACGATGCCTCGCGCAAATCTTCAAAGGAAATGCGTAGACCGCGGTGCGCGTTATCGATTGCGGAGGTCTGTTGCAGAAGATAGGCGTTATCGCGATAAAAATTCACGATGAGTGAGTTCATCGTAATACCCATCAGTACCGTGACTGAGATGACGACAATAACCTCTACGAAAGTGAAGCCGCGCATACTACGGGAAGGAAGCGTTATAGAACCCATGGCCGGAAACCGAAACGTTCGAGTACGTCGTGGTGGTGTAGCCTGTTTTCGTAATGGTCACGCTGTAGGTGCCGCTTGCAAGCGAGCCGAAGTATGCGGTCCCGCACGAAGAGGTATTCACGTTGCCGGTATACCCGGACTTCGCCAACGTTACCGTGACGCCTGGAACAATATTCCCTGCATTATCGCGAACGGTCACCAGGAACGCATTCGTTGAGTTCGTTCCTAAGAAGAGCGACGAAGTAATCGTCGCGCCCGGAGCAAGTCCAAAGGGAGGAGGTGTACACGCGTCCACCACGTCATACCCCGTGAGGGAAAAGCCGTAGGAGTCCCATTCAAGCTGGAGGCTCTTGCTCCCGGTAGCGCCCGTAGTGGTAGCAACGGTCGTCTTATATATAGGTGTGCCGCCTCCTGTGGAACCAATGGTCTTTGCACCTGTGACCGAGACTGACACATTCGGGACCGGTACCGGCCCTGCGGTGCCGTTAATCGTCCAGCTGGTGAGCGTCGGTGTGGTGGTGGTCGCGTTCGTGGTGAGGTCGGCCGACAACGCCAGTGTCGGGTATGTAGAGGTGGAGATACCTGAAAGATTTATCGAGGTGCCAGAGAAACCTGCCGCATTCCCCGCAAGGACGGCGTCAGGAATGAGCGTTCCGGTTCCGTCGGTGACATGGACTTTCAGCGTCGTGCCAGCAGGCTGACTGAGAGTCGTCGAAGCGACAGTCCACGATGCGAGATAGACGGGTGAATACCCTACCGAACGCGCGCTACCGGACAAATTATATCCATCACTACCGGTCGAGAGTCTGAGTGAACCGCTTGCCACCGCAGTATTCGACTGCGTAGCAAGCTTCGACGAGTCAGCGAAATTGTCCGTCGTGCTTGTAGCGCTAATCGGGGTATACGTGCGCAACGCGAGCGTAGCCAACTGGTCTATCGCAAAGGTGCTCGTCGTGGTCGTGTTCTTCACCACTGTAAGATAGCCCGGTGTCGGGTTCTGGTTGGTGGTGTCTCGCGCATACGTTTGCGCGCTCGAATATCCATTCTTCGAAACGAAGATCTGGTATTCGCTCGAGGTAGCCGCACCGCCTAAGAGCACGATGCCGCTTGCGTCGCTGAATGTAGTGACATCGACTGTTGGCGATGTGCTCGCGTTTACTACGCGTACAGTGGCTCCTGCGACCGCACTTCCCGTAGCGCCCACCACCTGAATGCGGAGCGTTCCGCCGTTGGTGGTCGTCTCGACCGACTGTGGCGAGTAGTTAGAGACCAGCTCAACCTTCCGAATAAGACCGCGAATGGTGTAGCTGACCGCCACCTTAACGCGCTTGTAGTCAGTAGTGATGGCATTACTGTCACTTCCTCCCGTACCATCGGCCGCATCGTCCACGTATTCGACGAACGTGCGCACCCCATACGGAATTGCGTTCTCTGTAGTGGTCGAGTACTGCGGAATAAGGCCGGCCGGAATACCGCCCACGGTACCGACGGATTCATACGGAAGAGAGCGGATGTATTCCATCTGCTCGTTTGCGACTGCGGTCGCGCCTGCTTTCGCTTTTGCGAGCGAAGACACAAGGAGGGACGCACGCAAGAGACCAATGAGCGACAGGAAGATGATGAGTACGAGCGCAGACCCGACCACCACATCAATCATGGAAATGCCGCGAATCGCGCGCGTAGAGAACATGCCCCTATGATAACTCACGCGTATCTTCTCTTACGGCGTAGACTGGCGAATAAACACCGTTCTCTAAATTTTGGACGAGAGGGAGTAAATCGGCGAAATCATTGCGAGTGCAAAAATACCCACTGCGACGCCGATGATGAGCATGAGAATTGGCTCGATGATAGTGGAGAGGTCCTTGGTACGATCTTCGACGTCGATTTCGTAGTATTCCGCGACCTGAGAGAGCATGTCTGAGACTTTTCCCGTCTCCTCACCCACCGCAATCATATCTGCAAAGAAAAATGGATACAGCTTGGTGTATTCGCTGAATGTTACGGAAAGGGTTTCGCCCTTCTTAACGCGCGTTCCCGCTTCGGTCACCACTTTTCCGAACACGTTATCGCCCACCACCTCCGCGGCGATTTCAATAGCCGAAAGCATTTCGACTCCGGAGGAAAGAAGTGAGGAAAGAGAGCGTGCCGCGCGGGCAGCGAAGGTCTCTCGTACCAGTTCGCCGATGACCGGCACACGAAGCGCGACCGCAAGGATGATGCGCGCACCTATCTTTGAGCGGATGAATGCGAATACGAGGCCGAAAAAAACCGCAAGGATGACGAACACCATGATTACGTTATTCGCCATGAAGTCCGACGCGCCGACGATGACTCGGGTGGCAGTCGGTAGCGCGACATTAAGCTCCTTGAACGTGTTCGAGAGCGTCGGCACGACATAAATGAGCATGAGCACGCCGATGACGATGATGGCAGAAAGGATGATGCCTGGGTAAATCATCGCGCCTTTGATTTTCTTCTCGAGCGTAAAGGAGCGGTCCATCTGGCGCGCGACGATGCCAAGCGCTTCTGCGAGTTTGCCGGACTCTTCACCAGCCTTCGTCATAGAGATGAACAAGCGCGAGAAGATTTTGTTGTGGAGCTCAAGCGCTTCGTGGAATGAAAGTCCTTCTTTCACCTTTGTTTCGAGGTCCGTGATGATTCCTTTGAGTACCTTGTTGCGCGTCTGTCGTTCAATCACCGATAGCGCGCGTGAAAGCGTAAGGCCGGCAGAAAGCATGGCGGCGAGATTCTTCGTGAGCGTGATGCGCTCTTCGGTTTTTACCCCAGAACCGATGGTGAGGTTCGCGAGTTTTCCAATGCCAAACCCCTTACCTCCCCCATTCTCGATGGAAAGCACCACCGCTCCTTCTTTCTCTGCGTCGCCATATACGGCGAAGCGGGATGCTGCCTCCATAATGCGAACTTCTTCGCTTCCATCTTCCTTCTTAAGCTTTACTTTGAATTTCATATCAGCCGTCGTTTACTGCGCGGAGCACTTCCTCTATCGAGGTTATCCCACGAGCTGCCTTATAAAGGCCGTCTTCGAGCATGGTGAGCATTCCCTCCTTGCGTGCCTGTGCTTCGAGCTCATCGGGCGACGCGCTATGGAGAATAAGTTCGCGTATTGCAGGAGAGACCGTGAGAATCTCGTGGATACCCATACGGCTCTTGTACCCGTCTTCGCAGTCACCACCTGGCTTCGGGTGATAGAACGGCAACGTATCCAATTTTGCGCTTTCTTTGACCAATTTCTCGTCGGCAAGTGCTTTGAACATTGCATCGAAGTGGTCCGGAGATGCGATTTTCTCGCGCTCCTTCGCATCGAGTGTGTACTCCTCTTTGTCGTCGCAGAGTCGGCGCGTGAGGCGCTGACCCACCACGAGCCGAAGGGTTGAGATGAGGAGGAACGGTTCGACACCCATGTCCATGAGACGCGGGATGGCACCAACTGCTGAGTTGGTGTGAATGGTAGAGAGCACGATGTGGCCGGTAAGTGCCGCGTTGATTGCGAGTGACGCCGTCTCGCTATCGCGGATTTCTCCCACCATGATGACATTCGGGTCTTGGCGCAGGAGTGCACGCAGCCCTGCCGCAAACGTCATGCCGATTTGCGGGTTCACCTGCGTCTGATTCACGCGCTTCATCTGATACTCGATTGGGTCCTCAATCGTCGAGATGTTCACGTCCGGCTTATTCAAAATATCGAGCACCGTATAGAGCGTTGTCGTTTTACCGGAACCGGTAGGTCCTGAGATGAGGATGATGCCTGTCGTCTGCTTCGTTGCCTGATGAATGCGCTCGAGGCTTTCACCATGGAACCCAAGCCCTTCGAGCGTGAAGCCCTCCCCTGTCTCGCGTAGAAGGCGCATGACGATTTTTTCTCCGTAGTAGGTCGGTAGAAGCGAGACACGGAACGACACCTTATCGCTATCAGTTTCCATCTTGAATCGCCCGTCCTGTGGCAGGCGCTTCTCATCAAGTTTTAGGTTTGCGAGCACCTTGATGCGCGCCGTAATTCCGGGACCTGCGTTCTTCGGAAGCGTCATCGCGTCATGCAGGATGCCGTCGATGCGATAGCGCACGAGCGTTGCATCCTCCAGCTCCTCAATATGAATATCGGACGCGTCCTGAATGATGGCGTGACGCAGAAGTGTGTCGACAATGCGCACAATAGGCAGGTCTTCTGCCATTTTCTTGAGGTCACCCTCGGACGCGTCGTCGCCAAGGGCCTCCTTCACGAGGTTTATCTTCCCTGCCTCGGTTGCAATAAGGTCGCCGAACTCTTCCTTAAGCGACTTCTGGTACTGCAAAAGCACGTGCTTGAGAGATTCGTCATCCGTAAGGCGTGGCGAGATTTTAAGACCCGTCTTCTTACGCACCGAATCGATTGCGGGCAGGTCCTGGGTGTCGAGCATGGCAACCTCGAGTTCGTTTTCCGTCTTGCGGAAGGCAACGATACTGTGCGTACGCGCAATTGGTTCCGGAATGAGCGAGAGGACATCGAGCGCAATCTTCTTGTCCTTCAAATTCACAAACGGAATGCCGAGCACATAGGCTTTGATACGACGGAGTGCATCCGGCGTAAGTGCGCCGGATGAAACGAGAATGTCGCCGATGGATTGCTGACGCTCTTTTGCTTCCACATCTGCAGCCTCAACATCCTTCCGGGGTACAAGACCGGAATCGAGAATAAACGTCTTCAGTTCGCTTTCTGAGACCTGCATAGCCAAACGTATTCAAAGTATAGCGCGCGAATGTGAGTGAGCGTTCTCTATTTATGCTGCGAGGGGAAAAGAGAACGCCCGCCACAACTTCCGTTGGGCGGGCGAGCTCGTCTTTTTATTTCCTGCTGAGTGTAGACTCAGTGCGGCGTGATGAAGCGCCAGCGGCTGAAGATGCCGGCGCCCTTCTCGAACTGCGCGCCAGGTTGCACCGGCACGTCGATAAGGGTCACGTCGGTGCCGTGCGGGCGACGGGCGATGACCCGCGCCTCTTCGGCGTTGACGCGGTGCCGATCGGCGCCGCGGCCCGCGAAGATGGGCCGGCCGGACTGGTCGGCCACGTTGATGGCCCAGAGAGCCTTCTGGCTGTCGGTGCCGGGCGGGGCGTACTCGATGAGCGAGCGGCCGCGTTCGACGGTGACGGAGCGGGGCGCCGGCGTGGTGAAGGCCAGCACGATGGCGAAGAGGACGATGAGGACCCCCAGGCCGACCAGCACCAGGCGATTGCCGCCGAACGAAGCGATGAAGTCGCCCTGGGTCTTCTGCGGGATGCGGAAGCTGCCGGGACTGCGGGGACGGTAGTTCACCATGGGCGTATCGGGACGCCGGACGGGGAGACTGGACATCGAAAATCCTCCAGGAATATGAGACGAGAAAAGGACCGTAGTCCTGTTCGCCTCGGGTTGAGTACAGGACCCTATTACTATACATATTTATGTACTATAGTCAAGTACGCTCCCCTGCCGGTCATTGACCAAACGTACCTATATATGGTATGTTTCTCCTATCTGAAATGTCCGCACCCGCGGACCTTTCTTTTTAAAAAGGGCGCACAACTGAATAACGAAAGGGCTTATGTTGGACCTAAAAACGATACATCTGGTGCTGGGAGAGTTCGAGGAACGCGGCATCACCAAGGAAGTGATGATTGACGCCATCGAAAGCGCGATGGCTACCGCTTATAAGAAGGAATACGGAAAGCGCGGACAGGTAATCCGCGGAAAGCTCGATATGAATACGGGCACCGTTACCTTTGAGCAGGTGAAGACCGTCGTGGACGACACGATGGTCCGTTTCCCCGAGGAAGGCGAGGAAGTAGAAGAACTCCCGGCGCACCATCCGCACCATGATCGTGAGGAGGAAGTCGCTGAAGGCGAACTCCCCCGCTACGACGCTGAAAAGCACATGCTTCTCGAGGATGCTCAGCGCATCAAGCGCGGCGCGGCGCTCGGCGACGAAATCATTTTCCCGCTCGAGTCACAGGATGATTTCGGCCGCATCGCAGCACAGACTGCAAAGCAGGTGGTCATCCAGAAGATTCGCGAGGCAGAGAAGCTCTCCATCCTCGATGAGTTCGGCCACAAGAAGGGCGAAATCGTATCCGGCGTTGTTCAGCGCGTGGAGCGCGGTGCTATCTTCATAGACCTCGGCCGTGCAACCGGCATCATTCCGTATGAGGAGCAGATTCCTGGCGAACGCTATCGCCCAGGCGAGCGCATCCGCGCGTACCTCTACGCAGTAGATGAGGGATTCCGCGGCGTCTACCTGCGCCTCTCGCGCAGCCATCCGCGCTTCCTCATCAAACTCTTTGAGCTCGAGGCTCCGGAACTCGCATCCGGTGCCATCGAGGTAAAGGGTATTGCGCGCGAGCCTGGCTCCCGCACGAAGATTGCAATCTCGTCTGTCGATTCGCATGTCGACCCAGTTGGTTCGCTCGTCGGTCAGCGTGGCGTTCGCGTCTCCACCGTCATGAGCGAGCTCGGCGGCGAGCGCATCGACATCATCGAGTGGAGCGAGGACCAGACTGCCTACATCAAGGAGTCGCTCTCCCCTGCCACCGTGCTTGAAGTCGTGCTCAAGGAGGACGACCATCGCGCAACGGTCACCGTGTCAGAGGATCAGCAGTCGCTTGCTATCGGCCGCGGCGGACAGAATGTTCGCCTCGCAGCGAAACTCACTGGCTGGAACATCGACATCAACTCGACTGGCGGAACGGAGGCTTCTGCAACCGCAGAGGTCGAGCCTGAGGGCGTCACCGACGCAACCGTCGCAGCTGCTGAGGATGCTGAGGATCAGGACCCGGCAGTCGCCATCGGCATTGACCCGACTGAAAGCGAGTCAGTCATCACCGAGGACGACGCACAGGACAACACCCTCTCGGCGGAGCAGGAGAGAACGCTTTCCGAGAATGCCTCTATCGCTGATGCACAGGAGTCTCGCGACGAAACTTCCGAGACGGTCGCCGATAACGCATAATCACTCGTATGAATCTTCTTCACGACATCGCACCGGGAAGCAAGGATGAAATGAATGTCATCATTGAGATCCCCCGCGGCTCACAGAATAAGTACGAGATAGATAAGGAGACTGGCCTCATTGCGCTCGACCGAGTCTTGCACACGGCACAAGCGTATCCGTTCGATTACGGCTTCGTGCCGCAGACCTTGTGGGACGATGGCGATGCACTTGATGTGGTCGTGCTCACTACTGCGCCGCTCATGCCAGGTATCTTGGTCCGAGTACGACCCGTGGCAATCCTTCCAATGACTGACTCAGGAGAGAAGGATGAGAAGGTGCTTGCGGTTCCGTCTGACGACCCGCGCTTCGCAGAGATTAAAGACCTCGCGGATGTAAACAAACATACGCTTAAGGAGATCTCGCATTTTTTCCTCACCTACAAGCAGATCCAGAAGAAGGAAGTAAGTGTTGAAGAGTGGCAGGGTAAGGAAGCAGCCGAAGCAGCATTCGACCGCGCAGTAGCACTGTATAAAGAAAAGAAGTAGTCAGATTGAAAACCGCCCGGAGCAACTGCTCCGGGCGGTTTTCTTTTCCCCACATTTCGCACCTATCGGAAGCGGACCTATACTACTTGTATGGAAACTGCATCAACTACTCCCTCTTCTACTCCTCCCGTGACCGTAGACGCGCCTAGTGTCGACGCGCCCGTTCCCGTCATCGACCCCACCCCGCACGATGAGGGTCCGAAGATGGGTTCCATGGGAAGTGTGCTCGCAATTCTTCTCATCGTACTGCTGCTCGTCATCGGCGCCTTCTACGTATGGGGCCAGCGTCTGTCTGAAGGGCGCCAGCAGCAGGTACTTCCGTCAGGCCAATAGCAGAGGTGCACCCGCCAGTTAGTTTTGTTACCATGCCCACACCTAACGACTTTTTACTATGCAAATGAACAACCCTTCTCCCCGCGCATCCATGCTCGTCCCGATGGTCATCGAGAAATCGCAGTTCGGCGAGCGTGCCTATGACATCTACTCGCGCCTGCTGCGTGAGCGCATCATCTTCCTCGGAGGCGGCATTGATGACGACACCGCTAATCTCATCATCGCCCAGCTCCTCTTCCTTGAAGCAGAGGACCCGAAGAAGGACATCTACCTCTATGTGAATTCACCAGGCGGCTCGGTCACTGCAGGCCTCGCCATCCTCGACACCATGAATCATGTGAAGCCGGCAGTCGCGACCGTCTGCGTCGGCATGGCCGCATCCGCTGCAGCAGTCATCCTCGCCGGGGGCGAGAAGGGCAAGCGATTCGCACTCCCGAACGCGGAGGTGATGATTCACCAGCCCTGGGGAGGCGCGCAGGGTCAGGCAACTGACATCGAAATCACTGCGAAGCACATCATCGCGACGCGCGAGCGCCTCAACAAGCTTCTTGCAAAGGCGACGGGACAGACCGTTGAGAAAATCGAGAAGGATGTCGAACGCGACTACTTCATGACTGCGGACGAAGCCAAGAAATACGGCGTCGTGGACACGGTCTACAAGACGAAATAACGCAGCTCTGCTCTCGAAAAAGGCCGCGAAAGCGGCCTTTTTCGTTTCGTGATACCCTGCCCATGCCGCAACGACAGGACGACCGACACTCGGAATTCAGGACCCCTTTTGAAATCGAACTTAACCCGTATTTCTACAGAGAAATACGCGATGTGAACTTATGTCTATAAAACTAATACTGAGTCTTCTTGCGCTCTCCGGACTCGCCGGAATCGCGCTCGGCTATGTGCTTCGTCTTCTCATCGCGCTCGGCCAGCGTGGCTCTTTGGAGCTCGAAATCAAGCAGCAAATGCTTGAGGCAAAGGAGCGCGCAGGCAAGATTATCGCTGAAGCAGAAGCGCGAGCAGAGAAAGTTGTGGAAGAACACGAAAAACCACTCCGCGAACGCGAAGAAGTGCTCGCAAAAGCTGTGGAACGTCTCGGCAAGCGCGAGGAATTCCTCGATGAACGCGAGCGCAGCCTTTCGGACGAAGCAGAAGACGTGCGCAATCGAGAGAACGAAGCAGCGAACGTAAAACGTGAAGCGGAGAAGCTACGCGAAGAGCGCAGGCTCGAGCTTGTGCGTCTCGGACGACTTTCCGAACAAGAAGCACGCGACGCACTCATGAAGGATTTGGAGGAGAGTCAGTCGGAAGCCCTTCTTGCTCGCCTCCAGAAGCTGGAGACGCGCGGCCGTGAGGCACTTGATGAGAAGGCGCGTTCCATATTGCTCTCTTCCATTCATCGCATGGCTGCATCAGTGAATGCTGAAGTCATGACGCTCTCCGTAACCATTCCCTCGGAAGAAATTAAGGGCAAGGTAATCGGTAAGGAAGGACGCAACATCAAGGCATTTGAGCGCGCAACGGGTGTCGACGTCATCATCGACGACGCACCTGACAAAATTACGCTCTCTTCATTCGACCCGCTTCGCCGCCACGTCGCAAAAATGGCGCTCGAGCGTCTTATCGAGGACGGACGCATACAGCCCGCCAAAATTGAAGAGGTTGTGGAGAAAGCACGTGCGGACCTCGCCGAAATGGTGAAGCAGCGCGGCGAGGAAGCGGCATATGAAGTAGGCGTCGTCGGACTCGACCCGCGCCTGGTGACCCTCTTAGGCCGCCTCTACTTCCGTACGAGTTACGGGCAGAACGTGTTACAGCATTCCGTTGAAATGGCGCACCTTGCAGGCATTCTTGCCGAGCAGCTTGGTGCAGACGCCGACACTGCGCGCGCAGGAGCGCTTCTCCATGACATCGGAAAGGCCGTTGACCATGAGGTGCAGGGCACGCATGTAGAAATCGGCCGTCGCATCCTTGAAAAATTCGGCGTGAGCAAGGCAGTCATACAGGCGATGCAGTCGCATCACGAGGAGTATCCGTATGAAACAGCGGAATCAATCATCGTGCAGGTCGCTGACGCCATCTCCGCAGGCCGCCCGGGAGCGCGTCGCGATACTGTTGAGCGCTATCTTGAGCGCCTCGGCGACCTTGAGCGGCTCGCAAGCGCATTCCCAGGCGTTGAGAAGACCTATGCGATACAGGCAGGCCGTGAAATTCGCATCTTCGTGAATCCAGGCAAGGTTTCCGACCTCGCGATGCATAAACTCGCGCGTGATATCGCTGAACGAGTCCAACAGGAGCTGAAGTACCCGGGAGAAATCAAAGTAAATGTCATCCGGGAGAACCGTGTCGTCGAGTTCGCGCGATAAAAGCAGAATAGAGAGAAAGCTGGCGCGCCCCATTCGGGGCGCGTTTGCTTTAAAAGCGAAAGCCTATGAAGAGACGTACATACGTCTCGACCTGAGCTGCATACATCTGCTGCAGAGCCTCGTCGAGGACCTGGGGCAGCCACCAGAAGAGCCTTCCGTTCATGGCGCACCTCCTACGCTCTGGTAAGTATATGCCTAGGCAGCGTCCGCTTTCTCTATTTCGTCGAACAACGCCTGTAATTTTGCGTGGTATTCATCGCGTAGAACATCATCAAACAGTTTCTCGTCGTCGAATCGCTCGAATGTTTGGAATACCATGGAGTGCTGGAGTTCTGCGAGTCCTATTTTCCCTTGGTCGAGCCACTTCCGCACCTCCAGAAGACCTGCATCGAGCTCGTCATTGGCTCGTGCAACCTCTATTTCCCTATGCTCTTCGGGGGTGAGTGCTTTTTTGTGCCGTTCCTCGCGTACATCTTCAGTCATATCTTCAGTATCGTCCCCAAAAAACCCTGAAAATACGCTATCCCCAGGTATTTTCGTGCCTATTGCACAATATGGCTCATTTCCTATACTTTTTCCGTAGCCCTCTATCGGGGCTGTAAGTAAGCCCCGAAGGGGATTAACCCTAATTACGTACTATGAACAAAGCAGATATCGTAACGAAGGTGCAGGATGTGCTCGGTGGCACGAAGGCTGACGCAGATCGCGCAGTTGAGTGTGTCATTGATTGCATCACTTCTGGCCTCAAGGGTGGAGACGAGGTCTCCATCGCAGGTCTCGGCATCTTCCAGGCGAAGGCTCGCCCGGCTCGCACCGGCCGCAATCCGCGCACCGGCGAGACCATCAAGATCGCTGCAACTCGCACTCCTAAGTTCCGCGCTGCTAAGGCGCTCAAGGACGCAGTTAAGTAAGCGACTCTCCTACGAAAAACCCCGCCATAAGGCGGGGTTTTTCGTTTATTCTTTCGCCTTCCCTTTGCGCTTAGGGAAATAGGAGTGCTTCTGTATTTTCTCCGGAAGATAGCTTTCGTCGTCGTATTTTTTGTATCCCTTACCGTAGCCGAGGTTTTTCATGAGCTTGGTTGGCGCATTTCGTATATTCATAGGGACTTTCAGGTTCCCAAATGCCTTAACGTCTGCCTGTGCAGCAGCGAGTGCATCATTAGCGCTTCTATCCTTCGCAGCATTCGCGAGATAGGCGACCCCATGTGCGAGATTGAGCGAACACTCAGGGTATCCAATCGTCTCGCATGCGCGAAATACGGCGTTTGCAACCACGAGCGCGGTCGGCTGGGCGAGTCCTATGTCCTCTGAGGCGAAAATAACCATACGGCGCGCGATAAAGAGTGGGTCCTCCCCCGCTTCAATCATGCGAGCGAGATAATACATGGCGGCGTCTGGCTGGCTCGCGCGCATGCTCTTTATGAACGCGCTAATGGTGTCGTAGTGCTCGTCACCCTTCTTGTCGTAGCGCAGATGCGGGCTCTCAAGCGCTTTATTCAGATTCGCGACCGTAATCTTCTTTCCATAGAGCGCGATGGCGCCTTCGAGCATCCCGAGCGCCTTACGCGCGTCTCCATTGGCATAGCCCATGAGCCACTCAAAGGCATCTTCGCTGAGTTTCGCGCCCGCACGCTCGATAATAGTACCTAATGCTTCTTCCGAGAGCGACTCGAGCACGAATACGCGTGAGCGCGATAGAAGAGCGGGAATGACTTCGAACGAAGGGTTCTCGGTAGTCGCACCGATGAGCGTGAGCTGACCACTCTCGACGTACGGCAGGAGGAAATCCTGCTGGGCTTTATTAAAACGATGTATCTCGTCGAGGAAGAGCACCTTCGGCTTGAATTCGAGTACCTGATTCTTCCCTTCGCCGATTATTCTCCGGATGTCTTCTTTGCCGGCTGAAACTGCCGAAAGTTCAAACAGTTCAGCATCGAGCGCACGGGCATAGATGCGTGCGATGGTCGTTTTTCCGGTTCCGGGTGGCCCCCATAAAATGAACGAGAAGAGATGCTTCTTCTCTATCGCCACACGAAGTGGTTTCCCCTTCCCCACGAGATGCTCCTGCCCCACGACATCGTCGAGCGAGGTCGGGCGTATACGATTAGCAAGGGGTTCCATAGGGAAAGGGTACGCCCGGAAAGATGAAAAGCAATTGAGGGAGGAGAAGTGTCCTGCGAAGACGCAGGCACGCATCGGTCAAGCGCTCACTCGTCGCCGTCGCTCCTCCTTCCGCCTGACCACCCTTCGCGCGACCTGCCGTGCTCGGCAGGTGCCCGCGCTCAGCTCCGATTCTCCTATCCCAGCCATTACACACGCTTCGCGTGTTACATGTGCGGGATAGGAGAATCGGACTCCTGCTCTCAGTTTGGAAAACTGATGTTCTACCATTAAACTAATCCCGCCTTAACCTGACGAGGATAGCATAAGACCAGCCTGTGCAGTAGCATAAGGGCCATGCGACAGCATATCGAGCATCTTCTCGCCGCTCTCGGCGCGCTCGCCTTTGCACTCTTCGTCTCCTACTTCAACACGGGCGCAGTCGTCCATATTTCGCCCATAGAGCCCATTCGCCCGCAGCTGACCCCCGTAGCACCAGACGCTGCATTTGCGTTCTCTCCTGAGCCGATTGAGTTCTCGACTTCGACTATTAATAAACTGCTCGACAAACCGACCACAACAACGAAGGCGACTCCCGTAAAGAAGCCAACACCTAAGACGAGTCCGACAACGCCTACGAAACCAGTGCCGGTTCTTCCAAAACCGGTCGTTCCCGCGCCCACTCCGCTTCCGCAGCCAGCAGCTACAACCACGACTACTCCGGAAGAGCCTGCCGCTCCTGCAAGTTCTGGAGTGCTTTCGCGCCTTAAGGGCTCCGTCGTCAACATTCTCTGCACGCCGCACACTTCGCAGGTAACAGGTCTCTCGGGTTCTGGCGTGGTCATTGATTCGCGCGGCATCATACTTACCGTCGCCCATGTCGCTCAGGGCGAGCTGCTCGAACAGACCCTCGGTTCTGACGTCATGTCCTGTGTCATACGCACCGGAAACCCGGCGCAGACGAAATACAAATTCAAAGTGGTCTACATTCCAGAACAGTGGGTAAAAGATAATTCAACGACACTTATTAGTTCGCACCCGACCGGCACCGGCAAGAATGAGTTCGCACTTCTAGCGATTACCGGAACGGTATCCGGAAGCGGTCTCCCGTCCTCCTTCTCTTCTATGCCGCTCACGGTCGACTCTCCTAGCACGCAAGAGGATGTTGCGCTCGGTGGTTACCCGGCCGAGTCCCTATCGCAGACGCAGGTACGCACCGCGCTCCCGCAGACGGTCGTGACTGGCACCATTACCAAAATTGGTTCATTGAATGGCACGTCCGGCAGCACCATTTCTATAAGCGGGACAAGCGTCGGCCAGTCGGGTGCGTCCGGCGGAGCTATTGCGAATATGGATGGCGAAGTAGTCGGCGTAATAGTCGGCAGCTACGCCTCAAGTGAGAACACCGTGCGCTCAGTGCTTGGCATCACCCCCGCATATATCCGCTCAATGTTCACAAGCGCGACAGGCGAATCGCTCGGAAGCTACCTCGGGAATTCTTCGCCTGTAGCCCTCGCGGAGAGCTACTCCGCAACTGCCGAGCGACTTGGGCAATTTATCGCAGACGCTATTGGACTCTAGCGATTTCCACTGACACAGGCTGGTGATCTGAACCGTGCGTTTCCTTATGCACCACCGCAGTTGTTGCGACTAAGTCTTTTGAAAGAAGAATGTGATCAAGCTGCGAACGTGAGAACGCATGTGTCACTTTACCGCGGAGTGGATTAGCGAGACCTGCTTTGGAGAAACGTTCTTCGAATAAATCGCGTTCCGGATACCAGGGCATTCCTTCGCGTAGCGGTGCACCGAGGAGCCAATTCAAAACTTTCATCGGTCCGTATTCGATGACATTGAAATCTCCACATACCGCGGTCGGCTTCCCCGGCTCTATGTGTCCAGTCACCGCTTCGAACTCTTTCGCGCGGTTCGTCGCACCCCAAAGCGTGAGGTGCACAGAGAATACTCGCAACGTTTCGCCTTTGAACGGCACATCGATATAGAGCGCGCCGCGTTCGGTAACGAAGGACCAACGGAAGAGCGACATGAACGCGATGAATGCGCGTGTGTGAAGCGGAAACGGAAAGTTGAAAAATTGGAGGTTGCCCGTATTCACTGGCGCCTCCTTGGAAAGAATCGCCACGTAGTTGTGTTCAGTGCGACCTCGCCAGAAGAGGCGGATGACATCAATGTGATAGGAAAGATGGAACGGCATCGCTCGC
This sequence comes from uncultured Candidatus Saccharibacteria bacterium, assembly GCA_964398815.1. Lineage (GTDB taxonomy): Bacteria > Patescibacteriota > Minisyncoccia > Phycocordibacterales > Phycocordibacteraceae > C7867-001. The sequence continues at coordinate 100,599 of CAYNNZ010000001.1, read as the reverse complement.
AATTTCTCGAGCAGCTCAGGAGTGACTTCCTGGAGGCACAGGACGTCGAAATCGAGGTGGCGTATGTAGTCAGCCACCCTCGGCACTTCGCGGTTGTAGCAATATACGTTCCAGGAATAAATTTTCATGGAATTCACGTGTCGGGCTGCGGAGAATCGAACTCCGTCATCTACTTCCCAAAAGTAGCGTACTACCGGTATACGACAGCCCGCGGTTGTTTTGGCATCCTACCAGCTTTAGACGATTTGTGGCAGGTACCTCACTTTTGCCTGCCCATCGCGCCCCCGTAGCCATACGAGGACAGCATCTATCTGCCACTCCCCTTCCCAGTCGATATTTGCCACATACCATTCGCTCGTTCGAGCGACGCGACGGATTTTAGCCTCGTGCAGGTTGGCTGTTGGGTCATATCTGTCCTCACGACTGTCATTATCAGGGAACTGAACGCACAGGATTGTCTTCACCTCCACGAAATGGAGCGTCTCTCCTTTGCGAGCGATGATATCGATTTCCCCCGTCTTACGCGCGACGTTTCGGTCGATAAGACGCATTCCCTGCCGGCGTAGATATTCGGCAGCGACCTTTTCACCGAGGGCCCCGATGTCCTTGCGGGTATAGGTGGAAATATTCACGCCTTTTAACTATACGGCCTGTTTGCTTACGATTGAAAGAATTATGAAGGACTTTTCACTTCTGTCTTTTGTCCTTTATCCCCTGTATGCACAGGTTTATCCCCTGTTTGTCTTAACGTCAAAAGCCCCCTTTCGGGGGCTTTTGACTCGCTGGTGCGGCCAAGGAGAAGTGTCCTGCGAAGACGCAGGCACGCATCGGTCACCCATAAATTCCTGCTGGAATTTTGGTCGACCCCGCCTCAGCGCCGTCGCGCTTCCGGCCTCCGATTCTCCACACAGGACGTCCCGCGTCCTGTTTTGGCCGCACTCAGCGGTAACGTCAAAAGCCCCCTTTCGGGGGCTTTTGACTCGCTGGTGCGGCCAAGGAGAATCGGACTCCTGTCTCGTCCTTGGCAAGGACGCGTTCTACCACTAAACCATGGCCGCATGTGGCAGGCATCATATCATGAAGCCCGCGCGGTTCGCTAGCGGGCGTACTCCTTGGGGTCAAACGAGATATCGCGGGCCTTCCCGCCTGATACCAGCACCTCCCGTGGAGGGGCATGAAGGTTGTAATAGGAGGCCATAGAGAACCCGTACGCACCCGCGCACTCGATAGCCAACACATCGCCGATTTTAGGGGTCGCTATCGCGCGATGCGTAGCGAACACATCTCCTGACTCGCAGACATTACCGGCGACAGTCACCAGCTCTGTTTTGCCGCTACGACTGACGTTTTGTATCGGATGGTATGAACCGTACATAGCAGGCCGTATCAGCTGATTAAAGCCCGAATTCACGCCTACAAAGGCATGCTTGCTCGTAGCCTTCCTATCGACAACGGTAACGAGGAGCGTACCCGCCTCTGCAACGAGGTAACGGCCAGGTTCGAATGAATACACAAATTGTTTTCCACGCTTCTTCTCGAAATCAGCGCACAGTTTCGAAAAACCTTTGCTCACCGCTGGTAGATCGAGTGCTGACTGCTCCGGCCTATACGCGATGCCGAATCCACCGCCAAAGTCGAGGTGGGATAGTTCTGGAAACGCGAGAGCAGTCGCGAAGAGCGTTTTCATAGCCTTAAGAAACATCGCAGGGGTGAGCACGTTAGAACCTATGTGCTGCTGGAGTCCGGTGACCGTGAGTCCATACTTCTTTGTCAGTTTCAGAAGCATCGGAACATCCGCGAGACTAATACCGAATTTACTATCGGGTCCGCCCGTAATGACGTGGCTATGATGCCCAGCGCCTATACCCTGGTTCAAACGCACGGAAATTTCTTTCCCGAGTCGGCGTTCGCCCCATATACGCACCTGCTCAAGTGAATCCAAATGAATACGTGCGCCAGTCTTGCTTGCTGCCAGTAACTCCCCTTCTGTGAGGTTAGAGCATGTGAACGAGATTCGTTCTTTCGGGAAGCCGACTGATTGAACGAGCGCTAACTCACCGAGACTGACGCATTCCACATGAAACTTCTCACTTTCGATGATGCGCAACAGCGCGGGGTTCGAGTTAGCTTTGACCGCGTAATGAATGGCCGCGTTTGGAAACGCTATACGCAACTTCTGGCACTGGCGCCGTATTACTGCCTCGTCATAGACGTAGAGCGGTGTCCCATATTTTGAAGCAAGACCCAATAATTCTTTCTTCGTCATGTGCTCCCGCCAGGACTCGAACCTGGAACGACTGTTCCGAAGACAGTTGTGATATCCATTTCACCACAGGAGCGCTACCCCATACTACGCGAGACCTAGGAGAATATACAGGCCCGTACTAGTATTTTGACAATGCACTTCCCTATTCCGCTTGAAGTACGGACAGTCGCGGAGGAGCTTCGGAAGAATGGATTCGAGGCCTACTTGGTGGGCGGCTGCGTACGAGATCTGTTCATAGGACGCACCCCAAAGGATTGGGATGTGACCACGAACGCCAAGCCCGAAGACATCCAGCGAATCTTCCCAGAATCATTCTATGAGAATGACTTCGGCACCGTAGGCGTAAAAACCGGGAGCGAGGACCCTACCCTTTCAATAATTGAAGTGACCCCGTATCGCACCGAGTCGGGCTATACCGACAAACGCCGCCCTGATGAGGTCACGTTCGGCGAGAGTCTCGAGGATGACCTTGCACGTAGAGACTTCACCATTAACGCTATTGCCCTCGATGAGTCTAAAGGACATATAGTAGACCCCTATAAAGGACAAAAGGACATTGAGGCGAAAGTGTTGAAAACAGTGGGTGTGGCGACGGACCGGTTTGAAGAGGATGCGCTCCGCCTTATGCGCGCCATACGCCTAGTTGCCGAGCTGGGATTCGCCCTCGACACTGATACCGCTGCAGCGATTAAGGAAAAAGGGCCTAATTTGGGACATGTTTCGCGTGAAAGGGTTCGGGACGAGTTGGTGCGCATATTGCAGTCCAAAGAGCCTATGTTGGCCCTAGTATTGGCACAGCAGCTGGGAATCCTTGAATATATAGCACCTGACCTGACCCGAGGCGTTGGGATAGACCAAAATCAGGCCCATAGCTACGACGTATTTGGTCACCTTATGCGGGCACTGCAGCATGCCGCCGACAAGGACTGGGATTTTGATATTCGACTGGCTGCCCTCTTCCACGATGTTTCTAAGCCTGAAACACGCAGATGGTCAGACGAAAAGAAGGATTGGACCTTCCATGGCCATGAGGTGGTTGGTTCACGTGTAACCCGGAAGGCTCTTGAGAATTTACGTTTTTCACGTGAAACAATCGATAAGGTATCAAAATTGGTCCGATGGCACATGTTTTTCTCTGACCCTGACCAGATAACTCTTTCTGCTGTCAGGCGCATGATTCGGAACGTGGGGGAGGAGAACATATGGGACTTACTGAATCTACGTATCTGCGACCGTATCGGAACAGGAAGGCCGAAGGAACAGCCGTTCCGATTCCGGAAATACAAGGCGATGGTGGAGGAGGCGCTGCGTGACCCTATTTCCGTAGGCATGCTGGCAACAGACGGTACCCGCATAATGAACGAGTTTCATGTGCAACCAGGACCTAAAATCGGTCACGTGTTGAACGCGCTCCTAGAGGAAGTACTGGAGGACCCGAAGAAGAATACGGTTAACTATCTTGATGAACGCACCGCTGAGCTACTGAAGCTTGACGAGCTTGAACTGAAGAAACTGGGGGATTCAGGCAAGAAAAAGAGGGAAGTTGAAGAGGAAAGAGAAATCAACGAAATAATGAGGAAACATCACGTTTGCTAGGCTTCCACGGGAAACAAAGAGGCCCCAGGACAATGGATATATCTTTTGATACATGCATTGGCCTAGGGCCTCTGACTTGATAGTCGTTCCGGTTGGGGGTCTGAAAAAGGAGCTGGGGCTTTGTTTGGGTGACCCCCGGGAGAATGGGAACGACATCAACACTTCTTGCACTATGTATTCGCACTGCGCTCGTGTGGAAACCTCCGGATGGACTCGCTTAATTTTCGGGAGATACGCTCCGGTTACGTTAGTCACCGGCTTTCTACACTACACGCCTGATCGAAAGAACTCTCAAAGAACAGCCTGGTCGGGGCGCTCTCTCAAGTCTCTCGACGAGGAAGCTTACCCGCTAGAATTCATTATAGTTTTCTATAGGACAGAGTCAAGGACATGTTATGCACACATTGTCCTTTAGAGCGTAATGGAGACAGGGCAGTGGTCTGAGCCCATTACTTCAGGGAGTATTTCTGCGGTCTTCACATGCTTGGCAAATGATTTCGATGCAAATACGTAGTCAATGCGCCACCCCACGTTGCGTGCGCGTGCATCGCCCCATGGACTCCACCAGGTATACAGTCCTCCTTCCTTTTTAAACTCGCGAAGCGTATCGACGAAGCCGGCTGAAATAATATTGTCGATGCCCTCGCGCTCCTCATTCGTGAAGCCCTTCATGCCTTCGTTTTCCTTCGGTCGCGCCAAGTCCTCTGGCCTATGGGCAACATTCAAATCGCCGCCAAAAATGACTGGCTTTTCTTCTTGTAGCCGCTTCATGTACTCAAGGAATGCGGGGTCCCAGTGCTTGTGGCGCAGCGCGAGGCGAGATAGGTCATCCTTAGCGTTTGGGGTATATACCGACACCACGTAGAAGTCGTGCATATCGGCCGCGATAATCCGGCCTTCCTCATTTGGGTCGCCGTAGCTATCGTCTCCAAGTCCGTGCTTTTTTACGATGTCTTCGGGCATACCGAAGAGCACGTCATTCGGCGTCATCTTCGTAAAAATGGCTGTACCGCTGTATCCCTTGCGAGCCTTGGAAGAACTCCAAAACTCCTCGTAGTCAGGCAGGTCGAGCGGGGATTGATGCTGCTCAGCCTTTGTTTCCTGCAAGAGGAGAATGTCCGGCTTGTACTTCTTTATAAAAGGCATGAAGAGGTCCTTCTTGTGGACCGCCCGGATGCCATTCACGTTCCAAGAAATGATGCGCATTCGCCCATTCTACACTCGCTATCCTTTCCGTGAATGAAAACGCTTATGCACTTCGCGCAGGTGGGAGTCCGTGATGTGCGTGTAAATTTGCGTCGTATTTATAGAGGCATGTCCTAAAAGGGCCTGAACGCTGCGCAAATCAGCTCCGTTCGAGAGAAGGTCAGTCGCAAACGCATGGCGCATTGTGTGGGGAGTGACCTTGCTGGTTATGCCAGCTTTCGCTGCATAGGTCTTGATGTGTCGCTGGATATCGCGTGGAGTAATGCGATGCGGACGAGTCGGACGGCCGTCGACGAAGAGCGCTTCCTCCATATCCTTGCGCGACTTTATATATTCAGTGACCGAAGCCTTAGCAGTAGGGGAGAGGAACACGACGCGTACCTTCTCACCCTTGCCGCGCACCGATAAATCATCACGTGATAGGTCGATATCGGAATTTAGCGCGCACAGTTCGGCGACACGAAGACCAGTCGAGAAAAGCAGCTCTAGAATTGCCTTATCGCGTAGGTATTTCCTGCGTTTATCCGGGTCTTCTTCGGTTTTAAGTGCCTCGGTAGGTGCTGCGAGTAGGCGCTCAAGTTCCTGATTCGTCATGATATCTATCTGGCGTTCCGGCAGCTTCGCGAGCTCGATACGCTCAGGGTTCAACCCCTCAATACCACGTTTGCGTAGGTACTTAAGGAAGGCACGGAGGGCAATAAGGTAGTAATTCTGGGTCCTGCGCTTCATGGTCGCCGTTCCGGTACCTGGCTGACGGTTCAGCCAGAGCCTGAATTCACGGATTTTGTCCTCAGTTATGTCGCCAACGGCCTCTATCTTCATCTGGGAGAAGAAGACCTCCAAGTAATGCTCGTAGTTTTCGACTGTTTTCACGGCCCGACCCTTCTCAATTTCGGTATATTCGAGGAATTGACGCTTTAATTCCTGGGCATTCATAGAAAAAGTATACCGTACGATCTGCGCACATTATTCAGGGGACAGCCTAGGTAGACCAGGCAACACTTGCGTAAATCCGCAAGGTGTGGTAAGGTACTGCCAATGCTTACGAAGAAGGTAAAGACCGGAGTAATCAAGGATTCCGCACGTCACGAGAAGGATACGGGTTCTCCCGAGGTCCAGGTGGCGGTTTTGTCGCGCCAAATCGACGAGCTGACGAAGCACCTGAAGAAGAATCAGAAGGACTTCCACAGCCGCCGCGGCCTCTTGCAGATGGTCGCCGACCGTCGCGCGCACCTGCGCTACCTTGAGAAGAATGACAAGCGTCGCTATTCGGCACTTATCAAGAAGCTCGGTTTGAAGAAGTAATCTCGCGTAGGTCCCTCTGGGACCTTTCGCTTTTTCGTCAGTAAGCAGGTGCTACCATTCTAGTTAGAGTTCTTTCTAACTCGATTTAATAAACGTTAGTCCAATTTTTATGCCTGTAATCAAGCATCAAGCGCAACGCGTGGGGGTTTTCATAGATACGCAAAATCTCTACCACAGCGCAAAACATCTTTATAAGAGCCGCGTTAATTTCCAAAAGGTCCTCGAGGAGGCCATAGGAGACCGCATTCTCATTCGTGCCATCGCCTACGTCATCTCGACGGAGAGCGGGGAAGAGAGTGCCTTCTTCGAAGCGCTCACTAAAATCGGCATCGAAACCAAGGTAAAAGGCCTGCAGATATTCTCTGACGGAGCCAAGAAGGCCGACTGGGACGTTGGAATCGCAATCGACGCGGTGAAACTCGCTCCGAAACTCGATACCGTTATCCTTGCAACTGGCGATGGCGACTTCGTCCCACTCATCGAATACCTCGATATGAACGAAGGCTGTCAGGTGGAAGTGATTTCATTCGGAAAGTCTTCCTCAGCCAAGCTGAAAGAGGCTGCGCATGCATTCACTGACATGTGCGAGGACCCGAAAAAATTCCTCATCGGCTATCGCGGATAGGGAAGTGACTTCGACGCACCGCATGCTCATGCATGCGGTGCGTCGCGCGTTATACTTTTCATATCTATGGCCGACGGCTCGGATAATCCGTACATTCGCACCTACGCAAAAGACGTTGCGGCACTCGGGAAGACACCCGGGGTTCCTGTCGGCAAACCGGTAGCGCAAGCGGCACCGACGCCAGCACCTGCTGCAACGGCAACAGCTCCCGCAGACCCCGAACGCGAAGCAGTTCTTGCCCGATTGCGTGAGCGTGCAGCAAAGGACCCAGTGCAGGAAGCGGACCTGCTTCCTAACTCTCTCCCTACGCCGCTTCCTATCGCAGGCTCAACTGACGAGGCAATCCCAGCAGCGCCTCCGCCACCACCTGCAGCACCAGCAGTGGTGGTCCCGCCCCCAGCGCCTCCTCCGATGCCGCCACCACCGAGCCCACTTCCGCCTCCACCACCTGTTCCAGTACCTCCTCCGCCATCACCCGTACCTCCGCCTGCCCCGGTGGCTCCTGTCGCATCAGAGAGTCCGCTTCATACCTATAAGAGCGACTTTGCTGACCACATCGACACCAAGGGCGCATCCACATTCTCGGTGCTCGCTGCCGAAGCGGATACAGGAAAGCTGCGTGTGAAGTCGTCACCGCTTTCTGCCTCTCGTCTGCGCACTGCGCTTATTACCGTCCTCGGGCTTGTACTCATAGTCGGAGGTGCAGGAGCCGGGTACGCCGCATATCGGTATGTAGCAGGACACAACACGGTCGTCCTCGCTCCTTCCGTCCCTTCCTTGGTATTCGCAGATGATCGCCAAGCGCTTACCGGAGAGGGGCCGCAGCTGCTTCAGGCACTCGCCGCTTCTGCTGACAGTCCGCTTGCCGATGGACAGGTGCGCGTCGTCTATCTCACTGAAGCGTCTACTACGCCAGATGGCAAACCCATCACCATACCGCTCGCAGGAGGACGCCTCATCGGCTCGCTTCAGCTCTCTGCTCCTGATTTGCTTCTACGCAACATCGCTCCGGAGAGTACGGTGGGCGTCGTGCATGCGGGTGCGGAAACGCGCGCATTCTTCATCATGAAAGTAATGTCCTATGAGCGCACCTTCGCAGGCATGCTGTCTTGGGAGGGGACACTCGAGCGCGCGCTCGAGATGCTCTATCCGCAGTACCCGCTTCCAGAGCCAGGACTTCCGACCATCGCCACGACTACCCGTATCGTGAATGGCAAAAAAGTGACGGCAACCACGACTATCCCGGCCGCGCCGGTGGTGGTAATCGCCCCGCGGTTCATTGATGAGGTCACGAGCAATCATGATGTGCGCGCGCTCAAGGACGGGCAAGGCAGAACCATCCTGCTGTATGGCTATAAGGACAAAGAAACCCTCATCATCGCCCGAGACGAGGCTGCATTTGGAGAACTGCTTCGCCGCCTTGCTGCCACAAAGCAGCAATAAGCCTGTGCTAGAGTAGCGGCATGAAAGATACCGCACAGTTTAAGGAAGCACTTACCGCAGAGAAACAGAACCTGGAGACCCAACTCTCGACCGTAGGTCGAAGGAACCCTTCGAACCCGGCCGATTGGGAACCCATCCCCTCTGAGACTGGCCAAGAGTCGGACCCGAACGACCAAGCAGACCTTATAGAGAATTACGAAGAGAACACCGCCATCCTGAAGGATCTCGAAATCCGCTATAACGAGGTGCTGGGTGCGCTTGCGCGCATAGAGGACGGGACGTACGGTGTGTGCAGTACGGGCGGTGAAGAAATAGAGGAGGATCGCTTGGCCGCAGACCCGGCAGCGACCACCTGCAAAGCGCATCTTTCCTAATTACCTAATCTACTTACCTATGGATACTCGCATCGATATACAGGAGTGCATCAAATTCGGCTGGAGGACCTTCAAGGCTCGCCCATGGTTCTTCATCGGCGCAGTCGCTCTCGTTTCTGTCATTAGCATCATTTTGAAGATTCCTGAGTCCTCGCTTCCGGACGATCAGAAGCTGTCCTTCCTCGCATTCGCGTACGGACTTCTCTCAATGGCGGTTTCCATTCTCGTGGACTTCGCGTTCAAGTCCCTCGCGCTCACTGCACATGACAATGTCGGCTCCGCCCGCCTTGCATCTCTCTGGAGAGGGGACCGAGTTCTTCCGTTCATCGGAGCATCCATTCTCGTCGGTATCATTGTGATCGTCGGCCTGATCCTCCTCGTCATACCAGGAGTCATCGCTGCGGTCGCGCTCGTATTCGCGACGTTCCTAGTCCTCGACAAGAACATGAGTCCTATTGAGGCGCTCAAGGAAAGCATGCGCATTACGAAGGGACGTCGCCTTAGTATCGCTGGCCTCCTTATCGTGTTGGGACTCCTGAACATTCTTGGGTTCCTCCTGCTGGCGGTCGGACTGCTCGTGACGGTCCCGGTCTCGCTTATTGCACTCGTGCACGCGTACCGCACGCTTTCGGCACCGGTAGCCACCCCGGCTGCAGTAGTCGCGGACTCAGTTCCGGCTATCTAGAAATTAGCGTCTGGGTAAAGAGAAATGGCGGACCCTCGTGGTCCGCCATTTCTTATGGGCTACAATGCAGCGGTGGCCGCTCGCTCCGCTCCACATCAAAAAATAGAGACCCATGGATACGGCACGCTCACGGCGGCACAGCCGCTTGGTGCCGTTGCTGAACTCGTGACCATCGAAGCCGACCTGACTCGCGGACTGCATTCCTTTTCCATCGTCGGCCTTCCCGATAAGGCAGTCGAAGAAGCGCGCGACCGCATCTCGGCCGCAATCAGGCACAGCGGATTTAAATCTCCAAAGGCAGAAAACAAGAGAGTCATCCTTTCGCTCGCGCCCGCAGATTTGAAGAAGGAAGGCTCGCACTATGACGTGCCACTCGCACTCTGCTATCTCGCTGCAAGCGGCGAACTGCCGATGCCTAAAGAACCGGCGCTATTTGCCGGAGAGCTCGCGCTCGATGGTACGCTTCGCACGGTTCGTGGAATCTTGCCACAGGTGGCGCGCGCCAAAAGCGCCGGCATTCGCCACGTCTTCGTGCCACCCGGTAACGCGACCGAGGCACTGCTTGCAGGCGACGTCATCGTGTATGCGCCGACCACACTTGCAGAACTCGTCGCGCATCTGCGTGGCGAAACATTCATTACACCGAGCGTACGAGACGAAACTCGTCCTACACTTGCGCCGTCGATTGACCTCGCGCACGTGAAAGGACAGGAGAGCGCAAAGCGCGCACTTGAAATCGCAGCAGCAGGAAGACATAACCTAGTGCTCTACGGGCCACCCGGAACCGGAAAGACCATGCTTGCGCGAGCGCTTACCGGGATACTACCGGAACTCACGGAGGACGAGGTGCTTGAAGTTACCGCCATTCACTCAACTGCCGGAACTCTAAAAGGCGAGGCACTGTATCATCCGCCGTTCCGCGCACCACATCACACCATCTCTCATACCGCGATGGTCGGTGGCGGCGCATATCCCAAAGCAGGAGAGGTGACGCTCGCACATAAAGGAGTCCTGTTCCTGGATGAGTTTCCTGAATTTGATGTTCGGACTCTGGAGGCACTTCGTCAGCCGCTTGAGGATAGGGAAGTAACGGTGTCACGCGCTCGCGCGACGATAACGTTTCCCGCAGACTGTATGGTGGTGGCCGCTATGAATCCGGCGGACACACTTTCAGTTGATCGTGACGTGGCGGTGCGCCAAGCCGCGAAGCAGGCCCGAAAGATTTCACGCCCTATCGCTGACCGCCTCGATTTATGGGTGGAAGTCCCGCACGTGCCCCACGAGACGCTTGCCGGTCTTGGCGAGGGAGAGTCATCAGACGACGTCCGCGCTCGAGTCCATGCGGCGCGCGCGAAAGCACGCGAACGAACCGGGGATGCTAACGCGGCAAACGCACGACTGAATGGAAAACAGCTCGAAGACGAGAGTCTCTTCGAACAGACGGCAAAGGACACTCTGCTCTCTGCCGCCTCACGTCTCGATCTTTCTCCGCGCGCCTACCATCGTGTCATGCGCGTCGCCCGGACTATCGCTGACCTTTCCGGTTCCACACCAGTTACGAGCGCTCATGTACTTGAGGCACTTCACTACCGACCGCGCGGCGCATTCGGATGGCAGTAGCGTGATACGCTCGCGATATGAATGATTCGGGGCGACGGCTTCTCTACGCGCTCACTGTTATCGTATTGGTTGCGGCTAATGTCGCCGTATTCGGTTTCATATTCATACCGCGACAGCCGCATCTGACTGTTTCATTCCTCGATGTGGGTCAGGGTGATTCGATTTTCATAACAGGCCCGACTGGAATCCAGATGCTCATCGACGGAGGGCCGGACCGGTCAGTGTTGCGTCGCCTCTCGTCCGTCATGCTTCCGTTCGATCGCTCCATCGATGTGGTGGTCGAGACGCACCCCGACAAGGACCATATCGCAGGGCTCGCGGACGTGTTCGAGCGATACCGGGTGCGCAAATTCGCGTCGCCGGGCATCCCGGACAAAACCGATGTGTCCGCTCACGTGATGGAACTTGCAGCGAACGAGCCGGGTGCCACACAGGTGACGCTCCGTCGTGGCATGCGCATCCATTTGGGTGGTGGTGCGTATGCAGACGTCCTGTTTCCCGACCGCGATGAGTCGGCACAGACCGTGACGAACGACGGGTCAGTCGTGTTGCACGTCGTGTATGGTTCCACGTCATTCATGCTTACGGGCGACCTGCCGAGCACCTTCGAGGATTATCTGGTTGCGCTCGATGGGACTGACGGGGAACTCGCAAGCGACGTACTCAAAGCCGGTCACCACGGCTCGAAGTACTCGACCGACAGTCTGTGGCTTTCGGCAGTGCACCCCTCCTATGTCGTCATCTCAGCAGGCAAGGGAAATTCCTACGGCCATCCGAATCAGGAGACGCTTGAGCGGGTACATAAAGAAGGTGCCCGCATCCTTTCAACCATGGATGCAGGCACCATTCGATTCGTAAGCGACGGGCAGACACTCGTCGTGAAATGAGTTAGGCTGCTGCGCGCTCGAACCGCTCCTCGATAACGGTCCAGTTCACGTTATCAAGAAACGCGTCCACGTAATTCTTCTTATCGGCTGGAACGTAGTCCACCATGTAGGCGTGCTCCCACATGTCGAGCGCGAGAATAATCGGAAGACCAGCGAGCTGTCCCACCTGATGGTCATCGACCCACGCGGTATGAATGGATTTCACAGCAGGGTCGTAGTACACGACCGTCCAGCCGATGCCACGCGTGCCGGCAACCTGTTTAATGTGCGCAATGAATTCATCGCCGCTTCCGTAGCGCTCTGCGGCGCACTTAGCCAGTGCTGATTCAGGGTCACCTCCGCGTTCACCTTCGAACTGTTCGAAATAATATTCATGCATGCGCATGCCGTCGAACTCGAACCCGAGACGGCGTCGCATTTCGGCAATTGCATACTTACCACCCTCGTCCTCCGTTTTCTGGTACGCGGCAATGGTCGCCATGAGCAGGTTTATGTTTTTCACGTAGCCCTCGTAGAGGGCGAGGTGAACGTCAATTTGTTTCTTGGATAGTCCCTTGAGTTCAGGGAGTGCGAACGTGCGTGCTTGATACTGCATACGTAAATTGATTAGTGCCTGTAGTATACGCCCACCATATCCCCTGATTCGCTCGGTTCCGGTTAGTCGAATATCGCCGCGAGATAGGTGTCGATTTCGCGCTGCGGCAGGTCATAGAAGCGTTTCCCAGTCTCGTGCAACTGGCGCGCAAGTGCGGTGCCCACGAACCGCCAGTGCCACGGCTCGTATTGATAGTATGTGTTTCCTTTGGGGTAGGAAAGTATGAAGCCGTACTCCCACGCATGCTCCGCGAGCCACTCTCCTGCCGTCGAGGACGCGAAGGCGATGGATGTTCCGGCGATAGCCTTTGTGGTCAGGTCAGCAGTCGTGCCGAGCTGATGCTCCGAGTACCCTTGATCGGCAGAGAATTTGTTCGCACCCGTTCCATAGGTGAGTACGTAATTTCCCTTGAGTGCTTTTTGTTCTGCGAACGAACGGTATGCAGAAATGACGAGAATGGGAGCGCCTGCATCGTTCGCGTCGTCGAGCATGCGAAGCAAGTAGGGGAGTGCCTTTGCGTGGAAGGTGATGCTGCGCTCGGGCTGCAGGAGGCGGCTCGAATCAATCACGGTCAAATCCGACGGCACATAATTCTCATTCAGGAAGTAAACGCGTGAATACTTCTGTAGCAGTTCCTTATCCGTCTGCGAAAGTTTGGTGAGCGTCCCGACCGTGCTCGCAATATCGCTGATTTGATTTTCAAAGGTCGTGTTCTTTGCGAGCTCGTCCGCAAGTCGTTGCGACAATTCCATATTCTCCTCGCGCGCTTGAGCAAGCTCATCTGCAAGCGTATTCCTCGCTGCTGTGGTCGTCGCCAACTCATTCGAAAGATTCGTAAACGCATTGCGCGTTACGTACCCTCCGTACCCGAGCCCGGCAAGCACGAGGGCCGCAGCCCCAACACCGAGCGCGAGTATAAGAGGAGAGGGGCGGGACATGGGGCGATTCTACCATTCATGCGATTTTCAGTATCGGTCGCGTTATATACGTAGGCTTATCAGCATCTCTAAGTAACTATCGAACCCTATGGCAACAGTCATCAACAACCCGAGCGACGCAAACGGAGGAGGCGGATGGTCGGTGGCCATCATCGTCCTTGCCATAATCGTGCTCGGCATACTCGCGTTCTTCGTCTTCGGACAGGGCGCATTCGGCCGCCCCTCCGGAAGCACGGGTCCGTCCGTTACCATCCCAGTAAACGTGGGAGGCGGCACGGGCGGAGGTGCACCTTCTGGCGGCAGTGCATCAGGTGGGGCAGGTGCAAGCAACTAGCGTGAAATTCAAAAGGGTCCCGTTGGGGACCCTTTTGAATTTCCGCGTGCTAGTGCCAAGCCTAGCGGCAGAACGGATTCGCGGCTTTATGCACTTCAAAATGGAGATGATTGCCCGTCGCCTTACCGGTCATGCCCACGTAGCCGATGAGGTCGCCCTTACCGACGGATGCGCCGACCGAGGTCGCGGTGCTTGTCATATGTGCGTAGAGCGTCTGCGTTCCGTTTGCGTGGTTGATTACGACGTAGTTTCCGAAGCCGCCGTTCCATCCGCCATTGTCAGCCGCAATGATGACCGTACCTGCCGCTGCTGCATAGATAGGAGCGCCCGCATGTGCACCGATATCGACACCATTGTTGCCGTGCGGACCCTGGGTGCAGATGCCTGATGGGACAGGATTCGAGAATCCAGACACAGAAGGGAGACTGACGCTCTTCTTTGCTGTAGTCGAAATCTTAACGGCTGTCTTTACCGGAGCTGCTGCTGGCTCGCCGTCAGGGATGATTATCTTGTCGCCGACCGTAAGCGTGTCTGACTCGAGCGCGTTGTACGCGATGATGTCTTCCACACTGCCGCCGTACTTCTTCGCGACCGAGGCGATGGTCTCGCCCTTCTGCACCGTGTGCTCGATACCAGTCACCGGAAGGATAACGAGGGTCTGACCTGGCTTCAGGGTAGATTTGCTGGTCAGGTTGTTTGCCCAGAGGACTGTATTAACAGAAATGCCGTTCTTCGAAGCGATTTCGGAGAAGGTATCGCCCGCCACGACCGTATAGGTGCTGATTTCTCCACCCACGGTGCCGTGCTCGATATCCACTACGGTGCCATCAGGTCCGGAGTTAGCCATGAGGGCTGAATCCTCAGTAAGCACAAGACCCGCATCGCCCTTTTGGGGATTCGGGTCGGAGTTCACTGCTGCCTCGAGAAGCGCGAGACTGCTGTCATGTATAAGAGGCGGTTCACCGCCAGGATTTGCCGCGAGGGCAGGTGTTGAAAAAGGCCAGAACGCGCTGGTGGCGATGGGAAGAGCGAGCAGGGAGGCACCTGCGGCGAGTGCTGCGAGAGCGCTTACGCCTGAGGCCCAGTATGCATTCCGATTCTGCGAGCGAGTGGAGGAATCGGAAGGTTTATTGAATGACGAAATGGAAAAGGAAGGAAGTTCAGTCAATCTTCATAAATACAAAATGGCTTAAAACAAAGCCATCCTTGGGTATCGGCGTATCCAGTACTCGGCCAGTATACCCTCTCCGGAAGGGGGGTCAACACGAAAAATTCATGAATGTAGATAACTGAAAATTAGGTGAATACGTCAATTTCGTGGCGTAATTATTGCTTTATTTGTAGGGGGAACAAACGCCTCGCGGTATAGTCTTCTGATGCAGCACCTTGCCGGCCTGAACACCAAACAAGAGGAGGCAGTCCTCGCGACATTGGGTCCGATTTCAGTCCTCGCAGGCGCCGGTTCGGGGAAAACGAGGGTCCTGACCACCCGCATCTACCACCTAATAAAGGAGGGGACGCCTCCGGAGCGCATCCTGGCAGTCACTTTCACCAACAAGGCAGCCCGCGAGATGCGTGAGCGTCTTGCCGACATCATTCACGGCGGGACTCTGCCGTTCGTCGCTACATTCCATGGTCTTGGGCGCGAACTTCTGCAATCCTACGGCCGCGCCATAGGTGTCCCGCGCTACTTCAGCGTGTGGGATAGGGATGACTCGGAACGTGCCATCAAAGAAGCACTCAAAGAAATGGATATCGACCCGAAGGAGGTTCCTTCGCGGGCGATACTGTCCCGCATCAGCAAAGCAAAAGGGGAGGGAATGACCGCGAACGAGTTCCGTGCAAAGCATGGCGGAGAAGGATTCCGCTCACGCATTACCGGAGAGGTGTGGCTCAAATACGATGCGGCGCTCGAGCGAGAAAAGGGACTTGATTTCGATGACCTCATCGCAAAGCCGGTTGCGCTTCTGGAAGGAAACGCTGAAGCGCGCGAACTCGCGCAGAATCGATTCGACTACATCCACGTGGATGAGTATCAAGACACGAACGAACTGCAAGGCAGACTCGCGAATCTGCTCGCAGCGAAGCATCGCAACTTGTTTGTGGTGGGTGACATCGACCAGACTATCTACACGTGGCGTGGCGCAACCATCGATAATCTCCTCGCGTTCGATGAAACATATCCTGAAGCGAAGACCATCGTGCTCGAACACAATTATCGTTCGACCGGAAACATTGTTGCGGCAGCTAATGGAGTTATTGAGAAGAATCGAAACCGCAAAGAGAAGCGCGCAGTGACTGATAACCCTGACGGGCCACCAATACGTCTGCATGTTTCTGATACTGCCGAGCAGGAGGCGCGATTCATTGCAAGAGAATCGATGCAATTCATCCGTGGTGGCATGGCTCCAGAATCCATCGCCGTGCTCTATCGCACGAACTTCCAGTCGCGCGTGCTCGAGGAAGCATTCCTCGCCCATAACATCCCGTATCGGCTCTTAGGTACGCGGTTTCTTGACCGTAAGGAAGTGAAGGATGTGATTGCTTGGGTGAGGCTTGCACTTGACCCAGCACGCGCAAGCGACCGAGTGCGTGCAGTGCAGGCGCCGTCCCGCGGCATCGGAAAAGTAACACTCGCGAAAATGGCGTCCGGAAAACTGGAGGGGATACCGGCAGCAACGCGTTCGAAGATTGATGCATTTGAAAGCGTTGTCGCAACACTACACGAAGAAAGTAAGAGTGCGCCGCCGTCTGCATTCGTGCGTCGTGTTATCGAACTTTCAGGACTCGGTGCTGTGCTCGAGAAGGGAGGAGAGGACGATCAGGAGCGACTGGAGAACGCACGCGAGCTCGCAACGCTTGCAAGTCGCTACGACCACACCCCAGGCACCGAAGGGCTCGACGCATTCCTCGCCGACACCGCACTTGCGGGCGACCAGGACGAACTCGACCGTCCTCAGACAAATGAGAAAAATAAGAAGGGCGTGACACTCATGACCGTACATGCAGCGAAAGGGCTTGAGTTCGATGCGGTATTTGTTTCAGGAATGGAAGAAGGACTCTTCCCGCACGAAGGCATGAATCAGGAAGAGGAGCGAGACGAGGAAGAGGAGCGTCGCTTGTTCTATGTCGCCATGACCCGGGCGCGCGAGCATCTTATTTTCACGATGGCTCGAGTGAGACGCATATATGGTACTGACTACTTAAACGAGCCTTCGACTTTTCTGCATGATATCGATGCCGGACTTATAGAGGTGCACTACGGGGAGGAAGACCACGAACGAGTGATACATATCTGAGAAAATCTATACCTTATATTAGGTAGATAATGCCTGCACCGAAAAAAGCGCTCGGCCAGAACTTCCTCATGCATCAGGCGACAGCCGAACGCATCGCTGATTCGGCCCACCTCGACAAAAAATCAGTGGTTCTTGAGATAGGTCCCGGGACCGGCATGCTTACCCGGGCGCTACTTGCCCGAGCAGGCACGGTGGTAGCGATTGAAACGGACGCAGAGCTGATACCGATCCTCGAACGAGCGTTCGTAAAGGAAATAGGGGCCAAAAGGCTTCGTATTGTGCATGGCGACTTCCGAACATTCAGCCTCTCTTCACTGCCTAACGGGTACCACGTGGTAGCAAATATCCCGTATTACATCACTGGAGAGATAATTAGGACGCTCCTGACAGCCCGCAACAAGCCTGCTTCAGTAACGCTCCTTGTGCAGAAAGAGGTGGCGGAGCGAGTGGCACGAAGCGAGAAAGAAAGCCTGCTTTCGCTTTCAGTGAAGGCGTACGGGGCGCCTAAATACATGTTTACCGTGCCGCGTGGCGCATTCCGGCCTGCTCCAAATGTAGATTCGGCGGTGCTTTCTATACGCGACGTCCATACGCCGTTCGCGAACGAGGCTGCAGAATCAAGGTTTTTTGAAATTCTTCATGCCGGATTCGCTCATAAAAGGAAACGGCTCGCAAAAAACCTAGAAGCAGTAGCAGAGCCAGAAATAATCAAAGACGCCATGGAAGTCGTGGGTCTCGATGTAAACGAGCGTGCGGAGGACGTAGCGCTCACCGATTGGATTTTGCTTTCGGGACAAATCGGGGGATAAGCTTGGGATAACGCGTGAAGAAGCTGTGCACAATGCACACCTCTCGCGCATCGCGACCGTGAAAATACCGCCTGCGTGCTACTATTTTTTTACATACCGTGGCTTATTCTCGTCGCACAATCGCTATAGCAGCATCAGGAGTACTGGCACTCGGCTTGATTGTAGTCGCCGTGATGATTTCAGGTCCGCTTCCATTCCGATTCTTCAATACTGCAGGCGCAGAATCCACTCATGACTTGCTGGTTTCATACGCCGCAAAGGATTCCGATAATGATGGCCTTCCTGATTGGGAAGAGGCGCTCTACGGCACGGACCCGAACAACCCGCACTCTGTGAATCAGACCGCGACCGATGGGGAAGCGGTAGCGCAGGGTCTCGTTGCGCCGAAGTTCGCGAACGCCACGACCACGACCGTATCCGCAAAGGACGTCCCAGGCGTTGACGCAAAGCCGCAGACGATAACTGAAGAATTCTCGCGCACGCTTTTTGCAGACTACATCTCAAAGCGCGGCGCCAAGCCTCCTACTCCGGCAGAAATAGAGCAGTTCGTGGTCGCGGCAGTGGGGCAGCTGCGTGCAGCACATCAGGTTGCGAACGCATTCAATCAGGGTCAAGTACATGTTGAGGGTACAGGTCCTGACGCGCTTCGCACGTATGCCGTGGATGCACAAACAGCATTCCTCGCGCACCCTGCTCCGGCAGGAAGCGACATGCTCGATGACCTCGTTGCAGGTACCCAACACTCAGACGCCGCTGCTCTCAAGCGCCTTGGGCAGGACGGTGTTGCGTACGCAGCCATTGCGCGTGACCTGATGAAGATTTCTGTACCGAAAGAAGCAGCAACCGCGCACCTCGCGCTTGCAAACTCTCTCATGCTGCTTTCCGGAACACTCACGGATCTTTCAGTGCTTGAGAGTGACCCGGTGCGCAGCATGATAGGTATCGAAAATTACGGCGATCAGGCGGACGCATTCACCCAATCACTCGTCACACTTTACGGCGTATACGCAGCTGAACAGGTAGAAATATTCAAAGGGGAACCTGGGTCGCACTTCTTCGGCACCCTTATATACGCGCGCGATTCGACCGCCGCTTCTAAATCACCATGAACTCCTCCCGCCCCGCATTTGTAAAGAAGATCGCTGCGCTGGTGGTGGCTTTTGCCATCGTTTTCTCAATTGCCCCGAGACCGGTACAGGCCGCTGACTACGATAGTCCTATCCAAGTCGCACGAGCGATTATCACTTCCGTGTCGACCGCAGCGATTCAGTCGCTCAGCAACGCCCTCAACATAAAGGAGTTCACGCTGGACGGTGCAGCGGTGGCTATCGGCCGGATTGCCATACAGTCCATTGTCCGAAGCACCGTGAATTGGATAAACACTGGCTTCCAGGGCTCACCTGCCTTCGCAACTGACCTACGGGCCACTATTCAAGACGCAGCGGATCAAGCGACGAATGACTTCTTTAATCAACTGGAAAATAATCTTGAAATCGAGTCCCCATTCCAAAATGAAATCGCTCAGTCGGTACTCCGCGCTTACTACATCGGAACTAACGCAGATAGTTTCTTCATCCGTAATCCGTACACCTTGAATCGGGTGAGCGACGATCCAGCAGCATTTTCACGAGGAGACATTAGGCAGGGAGGTCTTCGAGCATGGACCGAAGCCGTTCTTAATCCGCAGAATAATTATTTGGGCGCACGGCAGTTGCTCCAATCGGAATTAGATAGACGCGTCGCTGCGGTAGGCGCACAACTTCATGAGGAGGTTGCGAATGGTGGCGGGTTCTTCTCGTGGCGCAGATGTGACCTCACTTCTACCACATTCGAAGGAAGCGGTAATACTACGACGGGGTCTGACGGCACCGTTAACATTGATCTCACACCGCATCAGACCTGTCTCGCAAGCCACATCGAAACTCCGGGGTCGGTGCTTGCCGGGCAGATAAACCACTCGCTCGGGCTTGGGACTGATGAACTCGTGCAAGCCGATGAAATCAACGAACTCGTGAACGCACTCATGGGCCAGCTTATGCAGCAGGTGGTCGGAGCAACCGGGCTTGCCGGGCTTTCGCGCGGCTCCACTGCGACCGGCGGACGAGATTATTTCACCCAGCCGGACACTCAGAGCACTACACAGGCCTCTTCCGGCATCGCACTCGCCGGCACGTCCGCAGGAGTTATTAGTGAAAAACTGAACGCGCTTCAGTCATACTACGCGAACTGGCAGGCTATAAACGCAGCGGCGCAGGCTGCAAAGGGTGCGCTGCAGAACTCTACCTGCACGCCGAATTCGGCCACGATTATCTCCACGCAAATCAACCCAATACTTGCTCAGGCAGCGCAGGTGATTGGTTCAACACCTCAACAAATTGCAGCCCTCGATACGATTCGAACAACAATAATCAATTCGGCCACACTTTCAGCGAGCGCTCAGGCAGCTGCAATAGGGCAGGCGAATACTAGTTACGACGCGTTCCTCAGGGCAAACACGAGGCCAACGCCAAGCGATTTGCTCTACGCAGAAGCCCAAGCGCAACCGACGTCCACAAACGGCACGACCATCGTCATGCAAATGAATCAGCTTGCTGCTCAAGCTCAGTGCGGCACCTAAGGCCATGACGTTTGTCTGGAAAGACCCGGTGAAGAAGACACTCCTTCTTGGGGCTCTCGTTCTTGTTGTTTCATTCTTCACACCACACACAGCGCTCGCAGCATTCCAAACGCCTGCGGGGAAAACTCCTAAAAGTAATGGCATTCATTGCTGGTACACCGTCATAACTGAGGGAACAGCGGTGCAGATGTCATCAACCGAGGCTAATGCAAGAGAAGAGAATGGTACGTGCGAAATTCAGTACACTGACGGAACAAGTCTTTACGTTAATTTCGACTCTGATGCCAATCCGCCAACACAGACCGAGAGAATTCTCAATACCAGTACGCGAGCGAACGTCACCACTACAGGCTACCCACGCACCGTGCCTCAAACGGCCGCTACGAGCCAAGCGACGACCGGTAATAATGTAACTACTAACGCAAACGCACCTGTCGCCTCAGGCTCGGCTGATGTAAATAATGCGGCCGCGGCCCAAGCACAAGTTAGTGAAACTCAAACCGCTGCCGCAGCGGTCGCTGAGGCGCACTCGCAATGTAATATTCCGGGCAACATCTGGCCCTGTGTCGGGGACCTGGTCTACGAAGTCGTTAAGCGAGTGGCGCTCTTCTTCCTCTGGCTTGCTGCGTTCTTCCTCGGCCTCGTGGGCATCATTTTCAACTGGACCATCTACATCACAGTCTTTCAGTTCGGAAACCTCATCGGAAATAACCCCGGCATGCTTGCCGCATGGGGCATTCTTCGCGACATAGGGAACATCCTCCTTCTCTTCGGATTTATTTTCATGGGTATCAGCACCATCCTGAACCTGCCCGGCAATGAATTTACTGCCAAACGTGCACTGCCGACGCTCATTATCTTCGCGATTTTAATGAACTTCAGCCTCTTCGCTGCGGAGGCAATCATAGATACTAGTAACGCCCTCGGAAGCACGCTCTACCGCCAGGCTGGGAACGGACTCTGTACGGACGCCTCAGACCTATATAGGTGCGCGACAGAAAGTGGCATCGCGGGGGCCATCATGCAGATTACGGGCATCACTACCATCTTCAATCCTGCGGATGGCATAACTGTTTTTACTGATTCAAATGTTCAGAATGCGCTCATTATGATTGGGCTGACCATATTCGTAGCAACCCTCGCGATGGTTCTGCTTGCTGCGACCATCATGCTTTCAATTCGCGCAGTCACACTCGCTTTCCTCATGGCAGTGTCTCCGATTGGGTTCGCTGGAATGGCAGTGCCGATACTACATAAGTTCGCAAAGATGTGGT
Source organism: uncultured Candidatus Saccharibacteria bacterium (assembly GCA_964398815.1). Taxonomy (GTDB): domain Bacteria; phylum Patescibacteriota; class Minisyncoccia; order Phycocordibacterales; family Phycocordibacteraceae; genus C7867-001. The sequence continues at coordinate 78,726 of CAYNNZ010000001.1, read as the reverse complement.
GGGACCAGCTTTTGAAGCAGGCATTCTACGCTCCGGTCTACATATTGATGGTGCTCGTCGCAGTGAAATTCGTTGACGGGATGCGCGTGTCGCTCGGTTCGGAAACCACAACGCTCGCAAGCGCAATTTCAAGTGGTGGCATTAGTAATGTCAGCATTGTTGTAATGTTCATCCTCATGGTCGGCTTCTTGCTTGCAGCTACCCAGACCGCAAAGGACATGAGTGCAATCGGCTCTTCCGCGGCGACAAAGATGGCGGGTGCTGTTGTCTTCGGCGGCATGGCGCGCGTATCGAATACCGTAACGAATGGTGCGGCACGCGTGGCTCGCACCTCACTTCAGAGGTCTCCGGTAGGGAACTTAGGCATCACACGTTTTGTCACGAACAATATGTTACGGCCAATTGAGAACGCGAATACGGATATCCGTAACTGGGCCGTACCTGGTATGGGCGCCATCAGTAAGGTCGCGGGTGGTCCTGCTGAACACGCAACGCTGGGCGATATGCAGCACCAGATACATGATGTTCACGACAAGATGCAGAAGAACGATGCTCAATATAATAAGGAAGTTGCACTTATCGACCTTAAGAAACAGGTTAAGGACATCGAAGCAGGGAAGATCGACCCGAAGACAGGAAAAGTTATTGAGCTTTCTCCTGAAAACCAGCGATTCTTGGCAGGTCTTTCCACTGACGAACTTGCGGCAATGCACGATATCCAGCACGGAGTTGGCGCTCTTATAAACAACCTATCGCCTGATCAGTTCCAGAAGCTTATGGAGAGCGACAAGTTGAACGCGGTCCAGAAAAAGGACATTTCGGGGGCGCGGTTTGACGGTATTAAGGCGGCGGTTGCTGGCGAGTACAGCGCTGGTAAGGATACAGTTCGTGGCCTCAACAACAAAGAACTGGAGATGCTTGCTAAGTACGACGCCGTTACCTTCGAGCAGCTGCTTAAGAAAACAGATCCAAAGAATGGCGAAAGCATTATTTCTAGCGATCAAAATGAATTCCTTGGGAAAAATAGTTCACTTACGAAAAATCAGCGAGACCTGGTCTACACCCACAGCCGTAAGGGTCAGGTTGAGGCTGCAGTTGGCGACTATAACCGTCTCTTGGCTGCAGGAGACATGGCAGCCGCTATTGAAGAGGACGAAAAAATTAAGCGCTTCGCAACCACCCTCAATTCTAAAAATAAGGCTAAGCTCTCGTCGACCGCGCTCCTACACCCGACCGTTATTGCCTCATTTACCGTTGCTGACCTGACGGAACTCCAGCGTGAATCTAAATTCGATGACGAAGATATCCGTAAGGTGGCAGCGGCAGTCCGCGACGCAAAACATCCGAATAGCGCAAGCATCAATGCGTGGTTTGCAAAGAGCGGAGTTGCCGACACCTACTGGCATAAATAGAGTATGGAAATCTCCAATCAGCAATATACTGCCGCGTTTAATGGGCTTCCGAAGCCGATTCGAGCGTATCTTCTTGAGGATGACTTGGCTCGTACGCTTGGCGGCATCGCTGCACGCAACAATCTTCATGTCGATGTAAGTGGGACGCTTTCGAAGTCCGCAACCTACATGCTTATGGGTTTACAAAGCCCTGCTGAAACGCTCGGCGAGCTAGTAATGGCGGGTATAGATTCCGAAACTGCCAAGAAGATTTTGGCGAGCCTGAATGAGGAGATATTTATCCCTGTTCGTGAACGGGTGCGAAATTTTAAGGAGGAAGATGAAGATTCGGCAGAGGAAATAGTTGAGGCTCGACGTGATTTAGTTGAAACCTATCAGCCCACTACCATTAGCTCAGTAGCCACCGAAGAGCCACTGACTCCTCCTACACCTACGGCAGTTCCCGCACCCGCACCAGTTTCCGTTGTACCGCCGCCCGCACCGGTCGTTCCAACACCTCCACCTACACCGGCGCCAGCAATACCAGCAGGGGAGTACCACCCTCAGATGCGCACCATGGCCACCGACATTGAGGCGGTGCGGGAACATCGCATGCCCGAGCCAATCTCAGTCGCGCACACCACCCCTCCGATAGTGCCGGCTGCACCTCCACAGGTGGTTACTCCTCCACCTATGCCGCCTGCACCACCCCCGCAGATTGCTCCCGTGCGTCCTATGCCGCCACCTCCAGCTAATCTTCCTGGTGCACCCGTAGTGAAGTCATATAGCGTCGACCCGTATCGCGAACCTGTTGAATAGCGCGTGTGCACGTCGGGTATACTGGTAGTGATGGAATACCAGGTACCGCAATTCATCGAAGTTGAAGATAGGATATTCGGTCCGTTTACCCTGAAGCAATTCATCTATATTGGTGGCGGTGTTGGATTGTCCGTTGTTCTCTTTCTCTATGTGAAGCCGCTGTTTCTGGCGCTCATTCTCATTGCCCCCGTCGCCGCGCTCGCGGGCTCTCTCGCGTTTCTTAAAATAAACAGTAAGCCATTCATCGAAGTGCTCGAAGCAGGATTTAACTACTACACGAAAGGCCGCCTCTATCTCTGGAAAAAAGAGCAGCCTAAGGCTGAGGCAGCCGCCCCAGCGCCAGAGGCCGTAGAAGTGCGTCAGAAACTTACGATGAATCAGGGAAAGCTCCATGATTTGGCACTTTCGCTCGATATAAAAGACCAGAATCAGCCGCCAGCGGCCCCATAATATGGCTGACACTAAAGCAACCCAGGCCTTTGTTCCGGTAAAGGAGGTACGAAACGGCGTAGTTATCCTCAAGGATGATGGGTATCGCGGCATCATGATGTGCTCTTCCATGAACTTCGCCCTCAAGTCCGAAGATGAGCAGGCAGCAATCATTGGCGGCTTCCAGTCCTTCCTCAATACGCTCGATTTCTCTGTTGAAATCGTGGTGCACTCTCGCAAAATGGACATTCGTCCCTATCTCGCGCTTCTCGAACAGCGACTGGACGCGCAGCAGTCAGAATTGATGCGCATTCAGTTACGCGAGTACATACAGTTCATCCGCGGATTCATGGACACCACGGAAATCATGTCGAAATTGTTCTACGTCGTGGTTCCGTACACTCCGGCGCTTGGCCTTAAGGTTGCAGATTCCCTTCCAATTCCAGGAAGGAAACGACCTGCGCAGCGACCAGAGGGCGGCGCGGACACATTCGAAGAGGACCGTGTGCAGTTGGAGCAGCGCATGTCGCTTGTTGCGGCGGGATTGAATGCTGCCGGCATTCGCGCTGTGCCACTTTCGACAGAAGAACTCATCGAACTTCTGTATCGCTCCTTTAATGTGGGCGAAATGGAAAGCCCCATCCGTCTCGACGGGGGAGGGGTAGGACAGCCAACCGCATAACACCTATGGCATTACTCGATTTCCTTGCACGAAAGAAGAAAAACGAACTACCGGAGATTACTCCGGTGCTTCCAAGCGACATCTATAAGCAGGGTGCGCTCGACCTTGCGGATGCTATCGCGCCCGCAGCGCTCAAAGTGAGCGCGAAGGAGATTGAGCTCGGGGAAAAATTCTCTCGCTCGTTCTATACCATTTCCTATCCGCGCTTCCTCACGGATGGGTGGTTCATGCAGGTAGTAAACCTCGCGCGCCAACTCGATATCGCTATTTTCATCCACCCCATCGAGACGGGGCAGGCACTCCGCAACTTCCAGCGCAAAGTCGCTGAGGTACAGAGTCAGATATCCGATAGGGAAACCAAGGGCCTCGTGCGTGACCCACTTCTCGATACCGCATATCAGGACCTCGAAAACCTGCGTGACCGGCTCCAGCAGGCAGAAGAAAAACTCTTTGATGTGGGGCTCTACCTGACGCTCTACGCAAACTCCAAAGAAGAGCTCGATAAGGCGGAAGGGGAAGTGCGCGGACTGCTCGATGCAAAGTTGGTATACACCAAGCCGGCACTCTTCCAGCAGGAACAGGGCTTCCGCTCAACACTTCCGCTCGCTATCGACGAACTGTCGGTTAATAGCAAGCTTAATTCTGGGCCACTTTCTTCGCTTTTTCCGTTCGTATCGTTCGACCTTACGAGCGACCGCGGCATTCTATTCGGCATAAACCGCCACAACGCCTCACTCATTCTTTTCGACCGTTTCTCGCTCGAGAACTACAACTCGGTCGTCTTCGCAAAGTCAGGTTCCGGTAAATCCTATGCGGTTAAGTTGGAAATTCTGCGTTCATTGATGTTCGACACGGACGTCATCGTCATCGATCCAGAGCAGGAGTACGAATATCTCGCGAACGCGACTGGGGGACGTACCTTCAACATCTCACTTTCGAGCGAGCACCACATCAATCCATTCGATTTGCCGCCAGTGAAGGAGGACGAGGAGCCGGGCGATATTCTGCGCAGTAACATCATTAATCTCGTCGGGCTCTTCCGTATTATGCTTGGCGGCCTATCGCCGGAAGAGGACGCAATCATCGACCGCGCCGTCACCGAAACCTATGCGCTCAAAGACATTACGGGTGATCGTGATTTCACCGGCATGGAACCACCGCTCCTCTCGGACTTCGAACAGGTGCTCGGTGGCATGGAGGGAAGCGAATCGCTCCTGCAGCGTCTTTCTAAATACACCCACGGCACGTGGGCCGGATTCATCAATCGACCCACGAACATTGATATAGATAAGCAATTCATTGTCTTTTCCGTACGCGACATGGAGGACGAACTCAAGCCGGTGGCGATGTATATCATCACGCATTACATATGGAATGCGGTGCGACACGAGCTCAAAAAACGCTTGCTCGTCATCGACGAGGCATGGTGGATGATGAAGAGCGAAGACACCGCATCCTTCCTCTATTCGCTTGCAAAACGCGGACGCAAATACTTCCTCGGGCTTGCCACCATCACACAGGACGTTGAAGACTTCTTGAAGTCACCTTATGGCCGTCCTATTCTTACGAACTCTTCTATTCAGCTTCTCTTGAAGCAATCACCAACTACCATCGACGTACTTAAAGACACGTTTAATCTCACTGAGCAGGAGAAATACTTGTTGCTCGAGTCGGGAGTAGGTGAGGGACTCTTCTTTGCTGGTCTCAAGCATGTCGCTATTAAAATCGTTGCGTCCTACACCGAGGACCAGATTATTACCTCCGACCCATCTCAACTTCTCGCGATAAAGCGCGAGAAGGACCGATTGAGTGACACTGCGGGTGCCTCCTAGCCTATGGCTGAGCCCGCACGACAGCCGCAAGGAGAAGTTCCAAAAGCGGTGAGCGAGGGCGCTGACCTTGTGCCGTTCGTCGGAGGTGGCAAACAAATCGCTGAGGGCATTCGCGGCAGGACCCTAGACGGCCGCGCACTTACGGGCAGGGAACGCCTCGGCAGAGCAGCGCTCGGTGCAGGAAATCTCGCACTCGACCTGTCTGGAGTGGGTGAAGTTGAAAAAGCCGGACTTGCCGCCGGCAAAGTGGCTGGGCGCATGGAGGAAAAACAGGCAGCTGAGCGCGCCGCGACTGTAGGCTCACGGTCAGCGTCGAGACAGGCGGACAATGTGGTTGATTTGCGCGCTTCTCGCGAACGTCTGCGTAGTGCACCAACCCAGAGCCAGAAGAAAACGCAACAGGACCCGGAGTCGCGGAATTTAGGAACTGACCCACTCGCAGGTCACACCATTACTTCAAATGAACAGGCACTACATATCATTGGAGGAGCAGTTCGCAAGACATTCGACACCATCGACGAAGAGTTTCATAAGCAGGGCGAGTCATTTGACGAGGAGACATTAAAAAAAGCCGTTGAGGAAAACCCTCCGCTCCCACACTTTCCGATAATTATGGTCTCCTTCGCGGTTTTGAAGGATGCTATCGACTTCGCTGACTTCACTCTCGTTGGGGTAATTATCACTTCGATACTCGCGGTATTCATAAACCTCGTTATTACGGTCTGGTCATTCAATAAAATGGGGGGTTGGTGGTGGAAGAAGTTCATCATTACGTGGTTCTGGAAGCGCTTCCTCTTCGAGGTGATTGTCGAAATTATTCCATTCGGGAAAATAATACCCGCGACCACCATCCTCGTGCTTATGACCCATTACCGCGAGACGAAGGTGGTGAAGCTCATTAATTACGCATTCGATCAGATGAACGAGGCGGGCATCATGAAATACATCGCGAAATAGCCCCAGGGGTGGTTTTTCGGAGAGTTCGAGGCGGTATACTACACAGTAATGAAGCGGTACGTATTTCTCTTACCGGTCCTTTTTCTCCTCACTGCTTTGCCTGTGCATGCCCAGTTCTCGAACGGAGACGTAAATATCGTCATCTCTCCGACGGACCCGCGCCCCTATCAGACCATTACAGTCACGCCCGATAGTTCGAGTATCGACCTTATCAGAAGCGTCGTGACGGTTTCGGTCGACGGTAAGGTGGTGGTGAAGGGGAGTGGCGCACAGAGCATCCCGGTAACAGTCGCGGGGCCGGGCGGAAGGACGACCATCTCCGTTTCCGCGGTGGTGGACGGAAAAACGTACACCAAGCAACTCATTCTTCGCCCAGCTGACGTGGCGCTCATTTCAGAACCCGTATCTACAACCCATCCGCTCTATCCTGGCGCTTCGCTCACTGCGGTTACGGGCAGGGTGCGCATAATCGCTATACCCGACTTACGTAGCGCTCCAACGGCTCGTATTCCAGCGAGCGCGCTCGTGTATACGTGGAAGGTGGGTGACCGAATACTTACTGCTGAGTCTGGGATAGGCCGTTCCGTACTTATAGCCACAGCCCCAATGCGGTATCGCGATGCTCAGATTTCCGTGACCGTCTCGAACGCCGACTCCACCATTATTGCGCAGTCTGCGACGACTGTATCGCCAGTCGATCCCGTTGCGCGCATCTACCACAATGACGCGCTCATGGGCCCTGATTTCGACCACGCCATATCGGGAACATACGCAATGACCGCGCAGGAGGATGCGTTCCGGGCTGTCGGGTACTTCTTCGGAAAGAATCCTTCGCTTGCCTGGACGGTGAGCGGTCAGTCGGCAAGTAACGATCAGGATGTGACCGTACGCACGACCGGCACCGGGAAGGGGAATGCGATTCTCGCACTCACCGCCAGCCAAAGTGATACGCACCAGAATATTTCGATGCAGATACCTATCGCGTTCGGTGCGAATAAGACCTTTAATATATTCGGCTTCTAGTATGAAACGCTTCCTTGCTATGTTCGCGCTGACTGCGGTACTCGCTCTTTCTCCCATGCTTGTATTTGCTGAACCTGCCGCAACTCCAGCGGCCGCCCCTACAACAGCCGCAGGAGCAGCACCTGCAAGCGCACAGTCCCAAACACCCCAGAATTTTGTTCCTCTTCTCCCATCCTTGCCAGGGCTCCAAGACGTGCAGACGCAGGCGTCGCTCGCCACATTCCTATCCACACTCTACAAACTCTGCATCGGTGCGGCAGCGGTGCTTGCCGTGCTTCAGCTTATGCGTGCCGGTGTCATGTACATGGGCGGCGACAGTGTCACTGAAAAGAAAGATGCGAGAAATCTCATAACACTCTCTATCGTCGGACTTATATTGGTCCTCGCACCGTACATCGTGTTTAGCATCATTAATCCGGCAATCCTTCGTATCGATATAAACGCAAGGGATTTACAGACGGAAATACAGGTCATTCAGAACTCACAAAACACGAGTGATGCGTACACCGGCAACACACCGGAAGCGGCAGCGGCGCGCATCTGCCAAACAAGCCCACAGAAACAAGCGGTGACACTCGCTACGAACCAGACGTGCGCGCAGCGACTTGGACCTACCTATGCTGAAATTCCTGCTCAATGCTGCAGCGGAATGGCGGCCGGAGCAACGTGTTGCGCAGTCGATTCGGTGAATGCCGCAAACGCAGCACAGCAAGCTGTCGCTGCACAGAACGCAGGGACTGGCACATTCAATTACACCGTAAGTACTCGGGACATAAACTACGATACTGGCGCCGACTGCAGGCTGGACAGTACTTCTCGCAACTTTCCCACCCTTGCTGCGTGTACCGCTGACATGAATGTAAACTCGAGTCGAGCTGGGTATGCACTCAATCGAGCCTGCGATAGTTCATATCCTCATACCCCGGCAGCCGCATGGAATGCAGTGAAAGACTTGCCAATGTGTAATTAGCTATGAAACGAACACTCCTTATCATCGCTGCAGTCGTCCTCCTCATTCTGATAGGAGTGGGTGCGTATTTCCTGTTCTTCAATAAGGGGCCCGCACTTTCTGGGGGAAATGGTGCCACATTCCCTGACTCGAACACTGCCGGTGTAACCGAGACTCCGACGAACATTAGTACTCAGGAATTGGGTGTACCGCTTCCGGGAGCGGGTACTGAAATTGCGCCAAGACTCGTGCGCATTAGCGACCGACCTGTAGCGGTAGGGAGTGTGGCGACCTATGTGCCCGGCCTCACCCCAGCCACCTCGACCGCTTCTGGCACTCCTATCGCCGCATACGAACCAGATGTGCGCATCGAGTATGTCGAACGCGAGAGTGGAAATATCTACGGATACCAAGCGCACGGACGAACCCTGACGCGTCTCTCGAATAAAACACTGCCGGGTATTCAGGAAGCAGTGTGGCTGTCTGATGGTTCGGAAGCGTTTGTGCGCTTCCTCGAGCGCACGACTGGTGGAGAGCGCGTAAGCACCTACGCGCTCCCAGCAGTAGGGGAGGGTGGCTATTTCCTTGAGAGTGGGCTCGAGCAAGTGCTCGTGCGCGGCACCAGCACTCTCGTTACCCTTCTCTCAACGAGAGACGGCTCCTCCGCGACCATTTCAACACCTTCAGGTAACGGTGTACGAACACTGTTCACCTCTCCGCTTTCTTCCATTCGTCTCGCATTTGCTGGAGCTGATTTCGTGGCAACCACAAAAGCCTCGGCGCATGGCGATGGATACGCCTTCCTGGTCGACTCGAAATCTGGCTCCTTTACTCGCTTGCTCGGACCACTCCAATCGCTGACAACGCTCCCAAGCCCCTCAGGGAATTCACTTCTCTATAGTTATCTTGACCAAGGAAAGGTGGCGTTGGCAGTCCTCGACCTTACGACGCATGTAGCAACGCGCCTGCCGCTTGCTACGTTCCCTGATAAGTGCGCGTGGACTCCCGACAGTCAGTCCATTTACTGCGGCGTCCCCACGACTCTTACCGGAAGCCAGCCTGATGATTGGTATCAGGGTGTCACTCATTTCTCAGACCGTTTGTGGCGCATCGGTCTCGCTGATCGTGTGGCGTCGCTCGTGATTGACCCAAAGCAGGCAGCGAACACTGATCTCGATATGACCGCACTGTCTCTCGATCGAACTGCTGATGTTCTTATCTTTAGAGACAAGAATACGGGTGCGCTTTATGCGTACGATCTCTAAGCAGCGGCCGGGGTAGGGGTGGGGTTTCCCGTTCTGCGAACAATGAACTCCTGAAGGAGAGAGACGAGGTTGGTCGTTATGAAATAGAGCGCGATAGCGCCAGAAGCGTATGCGACGAATGCAATGACTACCGGGAGTACGAAACGCATCTGAAGTGCCATAGCCCGTGCGAAATCATCTCCCGCAGACGTCGCCTCAGTTGAAGCAGGGGGGACCGGAATGGCGTACCACGCCTGCGCCAGCTGGGAGAGCGCGGCGACTGCGGCGAGCGGAATACTATGGCTGGTCACCGAAATAAGGCCTAGGAACAGTGCCGAAGCGGCAAGCGGTGAATGGACAAACGGATAGAGCACGGCCTGATCGATACCAGGGAGCGATTCGGTACGAAACACCCAGTAGAGACCGATGACTATTGGGAGTTGTATGAATACTGGCAACAGGCTCGCGAACGGATGGACATCGTATTTTTTGTAGAGCGCCATCATTTCCTTCATCTGGAGCTCTTGATTGTTCTTGTACTTCTCGCGCACCTCCTTCATTTCGGGCTGCATGGTTTTCATTGCCTTCTGCGTCTTCGCGGCGCTCATGGAAAGCGGCCACAAAAGGAGGCGAACGATTATGGTTGCGAGGATAACCGCAACCCCGATGTCTCCACCCGGGATGACTCCCACGAGAAACACCAGAAGGTTATAGAGCGGAACGTAGAGGATGGTGTGGAAAAAATCTCCCATATCGGTGTAGCTTATACCTTCGGCAGTTGCTTGAGAAGCGAACTAAGCTCCGTGCGAAGCGCGGAAGAGGACAGGCTGAGACTGCCGGCACGCGCATACACGACAAATGCCCTGCCGTCCGCAAGGAAGGGGAGGCTGGCGGCAAGCATGCGGCGCTTCAAAGTATGCCGATCTACTGAGCGTTTTGCTACCTTTTTTGACACTACGGCGGCCGCGCGCCCAGTCTCAGAGGCAGCGAATGAAACGGAAAAATGCGCCGAGATGGCGCGTTTTCCTTGTGCTACGCGCGGAAACTGGTCCCGAGTGAGACGCAAGCCGCGGGGTAACATGACGTTATTTCTCCGAGGAAACGGAGAGGGTGGCACGACCCTTGCGGCGACGGCGCGTGAGGACCTTTTTTCCCGCTGGGGTAGCGGAACGAGCGCGAAAACCATGGGTGGTCGCGCGCTTCCGCTTCTTCGGTTGATAGGTTCGCTTAGGCATATGGTGTAATAGTTGTCCGGTTGGGTAATTCACCCTCCCTAGGGAGCTCCTGGGGGCAGGAAGCAGACACCGCTTCGGACCAACGTTGTCCACAGGATAATAACAGGTAGACACCTGGCGAGCAAGAAAACGCTTACTTGTGTGCTTTCCCTCAAATCTGGGTATACTCTTCACACATGCAGAGACTCGAACCGCGCGAACTCTGGGAATATGTCCTGACCCAAGTCGAGTTGTCGATATCTCCAGCCAACTTCAACACCTGGTTCCGTGATAGTTCGATTGCAAAGATTGAAGATGGCATTGTCTATGTAGGAGTACCAAGCCAATTCTTCCGCGATTGGTACATAAAGAAGTTCCATACACTCCTTCTTAAGATTGTGCGCTCGGTTTCCTACGAATATCGCAACATTGAATACGTAATCGTGAAGGATGACAGGCGTAAACCCAAGGAAGTACGCCGTACACCCGTGCAACAGCAGGTCGCAGAGCTTCCACTCGATGAGTTCTATATCAACAAAAGCGATAACTTGAACCCGCGCTACACCTTCGAAACATTCGTCGTGGGCTCTTTTAATGAGCTTGCCTACACCGCTGCGCAGGCGGCTATTCAGCGCCCAGGCATTACCTACAATCCGTTCTTTATCTATGGAGATACAGGGCGTGGAAAAACACACTTGATTCAGGCTATTGGAAACAATTTCAAGAAACTGTATCCGACAAGAAAAGTTTTTTATCTTACGAGCGAAAAATTCGGCACGGATTATACTGACTCGCTCCAGGCTGGCACCGCCAATCGCTTCAAGGAAAAGTATCGTCAGTACGACCTACTTATCATGGATGATGTGCAGTTTCTCTCTAAGAAGGAAAAGATGCAGGAGGAGTTGTTCCATCTGTTTAATTCTCTCTACGATAACAACAAGCAGATTATTTTCTCCTCTGACCGGTCGCCTGCAGCTATTGCGGATATCGCAGACCGCCTCCGTGGGCGCTTCCAGAGCGGTATGACGGTCGATATTGGTGAACCTGATACGGAAAGTCGCATGCAGATTGTCCGTAAAAAGGCCGCCATGCATGGAGTGATGCTTTCTGATGAGGTTATTGAGCACGTTGCCACCTCTATATCAGGCTCCATTCGTGAACTTGAAGGCGTTATCAATTCCATCGTGTGCCACACCCAGGTGAAGGGTGTTCCACCAGACCTCGCAGAGGTGCGCCAGTCGCTTCGCTCTTTCTCGCGTCCCGCAAAATCAGTATCCGTGAAGCACGTAGTGTCTAAAGTCGCTGAGTTTTACGGCATCGATGAGGAAAGTATCTATGAGAAGACCCGCAGAAGGGAAGTGGTTCGTCCGCGACAGGTCATTATGTATATCCTCCGCGAAGACTTCAGTGTTTCGTACCCAACTATCGGTAGCAAGTTGGGTGGTCGCGACCACACGACCGTTATTCATTCCTGCGAGAAGGTGAAGCGAGAGGTGGTGAGCGATACCGAACTCGCAAAAGAAATATCAGATATCCGCAGTTTGTTGGTATAAGTGGGGACAAACCGTGAACAACCTATGATGAAGCTCGTGGAAAACCTGGGGAATACTCGCAAAATTTCAGAGGTTATCCCCTCCCTCGCTTTTTCCACACGCTCTATCCCCACGAGCTCGTGCGCATTTTCAACAGGTTACGAGATTGCACCTTCTTCAGACACTCTTCATCTAGGCCGTACAATTGGGTTATCCCGCTATCAACAGCCCTAATAGTAATAAAAGTATGATTATCACTTTAGGAAAGAAAGACTTCGCCGAGGCTGTGAATATCGTTTCAAGATTTGCGGAACGTAAGAGCGCAACGCTACCCGTCCTTTCAGGAATAGCAATCATCGCTGGTGATGCAGGTATAAAGTTACGTGCAACGAATCTCGAGACGGGGATAGATCTTAAAGTAGAAGGAACCATAAAGGATCCAGGAGTCATTGCATTACCCGCGACCGTCCTACGGGAAATCACTTCTTCCTTTGGTGGAGCGGGTACGATGACGCTCGAGCACGCAGGCGAGACGGTTGTTATTACCTCAGATGGAGGCAAGAGCACCCTTAAGACTCTTCCGTACGAGGATTTCCCAATCCTACCTCTTCCCGAGTCACCAAAGGCCAAATTTTCGCTTACAGGGGATGCTCTGCGTGATTTGATAGGTGCTGTGGTCACCTGCGCGTCTACCTCTACGGTTCGTCCGGAGTTGGCGAGTGTGCTCGTGTCTGCCGAAGGCGGTGTTATTAAGGCAGTCGCAACGGATTCATTCCGTTTAGCCGAGAAGCGTACGAGTCAGAGCGGGAAGGTGCCGCCGTTTTCGATGCTGATTCCAGCAAAAAATGCAGTGGATGTACTTCAAGCGCTCCCGGCAGGAGACATTGAGATTACCCTTGATGACCACCAGTGCGCGTTTTCTTGGAAGGAGGGAGTCTTGGTCACTCGTCTCGTTGCAAGTACCTACCCTGACTACACCCAAATCATTCCGAAGACGTTCGTATCGGAAGCGACCGTCCTGCGAAAGGATTTCGAATCCGCATTGCGTCGCGTCGCCGTGTTTTCCGATGCCTTCCAGAAAGTCAGGCTCGGGTTTTCAGTAAAACAAAAGCAGCTTACGCTCTCCGCGCGTAACTCTGATATTGGGGAATCAAGTGAACAGATCGCCTCTGCTATTTCAGGTGAGGAAATCGAACTCTCATTCAACCACCGCTACCTGTCGTCTCCTCTGTCGCTCATCGATACGGATAGTATTACGGTGTCAGCGAGCGGTATCGGCCGCGCAGCGGTCATTAAGGGTGCGGGTGAGTCTTCGTTTCTCTATCTCGTGATGCCAATGAATCAATAAAACCTCCACTGGAGGTTTTATTGATTCGCACGTCCGCACGCAATTATAGTGTCGGTGTACTCGGAGGTGTTTCCGGAATAATAACCGTACCGTCAGGCATTTGAATACTAGAAGGAGGTACGGGTGTAGCAGCTCCTCCTCCGTTCCAGTATTGAACCGCGTATTCCCAGCGAGAGAATTGAGAATCAGCCCATGGATTGGCCGGTGGTGGGCCCTGCGGATTATCTTTATCCACCCAATAGAGGATGTCGTGCACTCCTGCTGCACCTACGTAAGAGCCGCGGAGCGCTGGTGGGGCTGATTCTGGAATGCCTGGCGGTGCAGGGAAATAAGAAACGGGATATTTTTTGAGAGCCTCAGCCATAAATGCATGCCACATAGGAGCAACCACGTAGCCGGCGATTTCCTTTACCATCGGTTTATTGTCGTTATTTCCAGCCCACGTACCTACGACAATGTCAGGTGAGAATCCGACCGTCCACACGTCGCGGTAGTCGTTGGTCGTACCAGTTTTTGCTGCCACATCATACTCATTGAAGTGCAGTGGGTTGTCTGCCGAGTATTCGGGGAAGCGCGCCTCATTATTAGAAAGCATTGAAGCCATCTGGGCGGCCACATCCGGAGAAAGTACCTGCTGTGGCTGCTCCTTGTACTCTTCGAGAAGTTTGCCGGTATTATCGGTCACCGAAAGGATGCCTGTGGGCGGGTTCCTGATACCTCCATTTGCGAATACTCCGTAGGCGCTCGTGAGGTCGAGGAGACGGACTTCCGCAGCGCCGAGTGCGAGCGAAAGACCATATTGTTTCGCTTCGCCGAGCGTCGTAATACCAAGGCTAGTCGCGAGATTAATGACGTTCTGGATTCCTGAGAGATACATCGCTTTCACTGCCGGCACGTTAATAGATTGTGCAAGTGCGGTGGTGAACGTCATGGGACCACGGAACTTATCGTCATAGTTCGACGGCGCATAACAAGGGGGCGCGTCATTGTAGTTGTCACTTGCACTGCAGGCAGTCGAAAATTGTGTTGGAAGATCAAACACAATGGTGTCCGGCGTGTAGCCCTTTGTCAGCGCAGTGGCGTACACGAACGGTTTGAATGAGGAGCCTGGCTGACGTAACGCAAGCGATGCGTTGTAGCTACCTTGGACTGCATCATCGAAATAATCGCGGGAGCCGACCATGGAGAGAATCTGCCCCGTCTTCGGATCGATTGCTACCAGGGCCGCGTTGCTCGCATTGAATTTCTGCTGGTTCACTATGGAATATTGATTCACGATGGTTTCTGCAGTGTGTTGGAGGTCGGTATCAAGCGTCGTAATTACATTCAAACCCTGATTCACTGAATCGGGACCATATTTATCCTCGAGATACTGCTCGATATAGAAGACGAAATGCGGCGCAATAATTGAGCCATTTTGTTGCGGATTGAACGCGACTGGTTCTGCCTTGGCCTGGTCGTATTGTTCCTTGGTGATGTAGCCAAGCTCCTTCATGCGGGAGAGAACGAGATTCTTACGGGAGTCGAGCAATTGGCGATTCTGTCCATACGGCGAGTAACGCGATGGTGCCTGCGGGAGTGCAGCAATGTATGCGGCCTCGGCAAGGTCGACATCACGAGCGGACTTACCGAAGAAGGCGCGGCTAGCAGCCTCGACCCCATAGAGTGTTCCGCCGTAGGGGGTGTCGTTCAGATAAAATCCGAGAATTTGGTCCTTGGTGTATCGCTGCTCGAGCTTGATGGCGAGAATCCACTCATGCACTTTGCGTGAAATGCTCTTTTGGCCGGTAAGGAGACTATTTTTCACCACCTGCTGCGTAATAGTCGAGCCACCCTGATTGAAAGATGCGCTCGTGATATCGACCCACACTGAACGGAGAATACCGGTAATGCTAATACCTCCATGCTGGTAGAAATTTGAGTCCTCAATAGCGAGTGTGGCTTGTTTTATGTACGGAGAAATATCCTCAAGCGGAACCTGGTTGCGACGAATGTCGCGGTTAAGGTCGTAGAGAACGGTTTTACCGGTACGGTCGTAAATCTTCGTGGACTGGGTGACCTTACGCGTGTCGAACGAGTCGAGACCTGGGGTAGGGGTGAGCGCAATCCAAAGGATGGTGACGCTCGCAGAAAAAAGCACGACGCCTACCGCGAGGTATGCGAGACGCAGGGTGGGGTGGGGGTCCCGCAAATGCTTGCGTATGACTGAGATGAGGTCGCCTGTATGGGAAGCGCGGCGCATGTGGACCATCCTATCACGAGAGCGGCCCCTTCCGGGGCCGCTCGTTTTCTAAAGAAGACCGTCCTCTTCCGGAGTTTCTCCCTCAGCGAGGTCTTCGTCTTCTAGGTCATCGTCGAGATCATCCTCTTCCTCGAAATCGTCCTCGACCTCTTTGGTGTCGTTATCCAAATCGTCGTACATAGAAATTAATTATGTTGATGCCCTTCTATTTGAGCAAAACGTATTTTGTTTGCAAGTTCACGCCCCGCGCCGTGTGGACAACCCAGCGATAGCGATGGCAATGGCGTCGAGCTCGTCATCGAGGCGTTTTTTAGGTGGCAGCGAAAGCAGTTTGGGGACCATGAGTGCAATGCTTTTCTTGTCCGCTGCGCCATAGCCAGTCACCGCAAGCTTCACCTGTCCGGGAGAGTATTCGTAGACCGGAAGATGGTGCGCGCCCGCAGCTGCGAGTACTACACCTCGTGCCTCCGCGACCGCAATCGCCGTTTTCTTATTAGTACTGAAATAGAGTGTTTCTAGAGATAGTGCATGTGGGTGGTGCTCGCGTATCGCGCTATCTACGGCCTCGTACACCGCCGCTAAACGCACCTCCGGAAGCCCTTTCTTCGGCTTAATGCACTCGCTCCATATATGAGTGGGACGGCTGGCATCTCCTTCAAGCACCGCAAGTCCAAGACGATCGAATCCTGGATCGACGCCCAGGATTCTATTCATCGCTCGTGGACTCATATCCGCGCGCATTAGTAGTTACTTCTTGAGTATCGTCTTGTTCGTCGAGCAGAGTGAGAAGGAGCGAAAGTTTTTCTTCATCGTCACCAGAAATATCCATAAGTGGCTCGTTGGCTCGGTATCTTCCGTCCGGAGATTTCGTGAATGCCCATGCAGAGCTTCCCGGAGTTCCCAGTTCATACCCATTCTTCGTGAGAATCAGCTTCACCTCCTGAGTAGTGCGGTTGCGGCTGTCGGTGAGTGCGGTGACAACGATGGCGATTCCTCCCGGACCGTAAAATTCATAAACTACCTGTTCAACATCGCTCGCATCCTTGCTGATGCCTTTGGCTACCGCGCGCTCGATGTTGTCCTTAGGCATGTTCACTGCCTTTGCGCGCGTGATGACTGCGGCAAGGGTGGGGGAGGAGACATTCCCGCCCACCTTCTTCGATTCCAACGTTATTTCACGAGCGAATTTTGAAAAGGCGCGTCCTTTTGCAGCGTCTGTAATCGCCTTGCCTCGCTTTATCTGTGCCCATTTACTGTGTCCTGCCATACGTTAGGACTGTAGCAAATATCGCTTCCCCTTGTCAGTAAGGAGTCGTCCGCGCGAGGAACGTTCAATGAACCCGAGGCGCAACAGATACGGCTCATATACATTCTCAAGCGTATCCGGGTCCTCATGCATGGCACTTGCGAGCGCGCGAACACCGGCTGGACCCCCCTTGAATCCGTCCTGCAATGTCTCAAGATACCGGCGGTCATCTTTCGTGAGACCAAGTGGGTCAATGCCGAAGAGTCGACAGGCTTCGTCGCACACTTCAACCGTAAGCTCTTTCTCGTGCACCTGCGCGAAGTCACGGATGCGTTTTAGAAGTGCGTTTGCAACGCGTGGTGTGGCACGACTGCGGCTCGCAATTCGTTCCACCACATCAGGAGTGAGCTGCATTCCGAGTTTTTCTGCTGAACGCGAAATAATCGCGCGCAGATCATCCTCGCTATAGAAATCGAGCTGGTAGACGCCACCTCCGAAGCGCGAGCGAAGTGGGCTCGAAAGTTGTGCCATGCGTGTCGTTGCACCCACAAGGGTGAAAGCGGGAAGGGCAAGCTCGACCGTACGAGCAGACGGACCCTTGCCGAGAATGATATCGAGCGAGCCTGATTCAAGGGCGGGGTAAAGTAACTCTTCAATCTTGGTGGAGAGCTGGTGTATCTCGTCGATGAAAAGCACGGTGCCCGGCTCGAGGTTGGTGAGAATAGCCGCAAGATCACCTGCGCGTTCAATAGCAACTCCCGACGTGGTCTTGAGTGGGGCATCAAGCGTAATAGCGACCAGATGGGCAAGCGTGGTCTTGCCGACACCAGGTGGACCATAGAAAAGTACGTGCTCCGGCATGTCCCCACGCTTACGAGCTGCCTGAATAAGTATCTGAATATTGGCTTTTACATGCCCCTGTCCCATGTATTCGTCCCAGAGAGTCGGACGCAGTGCCGAATCAAGCACCTGGTCGCGACCTTTTATTGAAAGCGGCTCCTCGTGGGGGGTACTTGACATAGAATCTTACTGTGCTACCATTCTAGCACACGAGGGTTGGCCTTGTGAGGACCTTTCTCGCAGGGCTTTTTTCTTTTTAGAGCCCCCATCGTTCGCAATACCCTCTAGGCAAAGCTTGACGGCTTCGGGCGTCTTCCCAAGGACCGATTGGTACCACGCTTGTACGTGGCTCGCTGATCGGCACCTCAGGCATTTCGTTCACCTTCTGCTTGCAGAAGGAGTGCCTGGAGGGTAGTGCGCGCGATACAAACGCGTGATCTCCTAAACAAAAAACTCCCGAAAGGGAGTTTTTTGTTTATTTTCGACAGGTAGTGTTAGTGGGGGAGGTCGACGACTCGGAAAACCTCATCAAGCGACGTAATGCCGTTCAATGCCTTAATCACCCCGTCCTGCGCCATGGTGAGGAAGCCTTGGCGTGCTACTTCTTTTGCTATCTCGCCCTCGCTCGGATTACTGCGCAGAAATTCGCCAAGCTGTTCATCCATGAATATTGCCTCATACAGGCCAACACGTCCTGAGTAGCCGACCGTGATGTCGTCGCCCTCCTGTGTGTCAGGCACCCACGTCATGTCGAGCGAAGCAGGGACAAGCGCCGGGTCTGCAATGCTTGCGACTATTTTTTCCACCAGCGCGCGCTGTTCGCCTACGAGCGGAACCTGCTTGCGCTTCTCCGGGTCGAGTTTGCGTACGAGTCGCTGAGCCATGGCGACCGTAACTGCGGAAGCAAATGCTTTCGGGTCGGCACCGAGGTCTGAAAGTCGTGGGAACGTGCCGGCAGCGTTATTAGTGTGCAGCGTTGAAAACACGAAGTGGCCGGTGAGTGCCGCCTGAATCGCAGTCTCCGCAACTTCCATATCACGGATTTCTCCGACCATGATTACGTCTGGGTCCTGGCGCAGAATGGAACGGAGTCCAGAGGCGAATGTGTACTCTTTACCATCGGTCTGCGTCTGCACAATGCCAGGGAGGTGGTACTCAATCGGGTCTTCAATCGTAATTATCTTTATGTCCGGCGTATGGATATGGCGCAGGAACGTATAGAGCGTGGTTGTTTTGCCGGAGCCGGTTGGGCCAGTCGTCAGCAACATGCCATTCGGGCGCTTTATTTCTTCCTCGAGGCGTGCGAGCAGCTTCGGATGAATACCAAGGGAGTCGAAGGTCACTTGTATCGCTTGTGGGTCCAAGATGCGCAGCACAATGGATTCCCCATACCCACCAGGAATGACCGAGGTACGCACCTCTACTTCGGCGCCGCCAACTGAAACCGAGAAGCGTCCATCCTGTGCGCGGTCGTTCACGTTCAGCTTGAGTCCCGAAAGCAGCTTGATACGTGACGACAGACCTTTATAGGTAGCAGGCTCGAAGGTGTACGCGTCCGTAAGGATGCCATCGAGACGCAGGCGCAGGCGGACAGTCGCTTCCTCTGGTTCGATGTGTATGTCCGAAGCGCGCATGGCAAATGCTGCGGCAAGTATTTCCTCGAAGAGACGTGAGGTTTGGGAGTGTGCCGGGTCACTCATAAGTTCTGCGAGATGTGCAGAGAAGGCTGGGACGGTTGTGAGTTTCTCTTCGAGCGTCTCGAGTTCAGCCTTTCCGACCGAGAACACACCCGCCTCGCTTTCAGACGCCATAGACAGATCCGCATAGCGCTCAAGTGCACGATCGAGGCTCTTCTGCGAAATCATGAACTTATTCAATAGGTAGCCCTCATTCTCGAGTTCTGAAAGAAGAAGGGGAGTAGCAGGGTTCTGCGGACTCTTCATCGCAATGGAGAGGTGCTTTCCATTCTTATCAAACAGCACGGCCTCAGCCTCGCGTGCTTTTGCTTCGGGTAGAAGTCGAAGCGCGTCCATGTTTATCGCGACCATCGTGAGGTCGGTGTAGGAGAGGTCGTATTTCTCAGCGAGGAGATGCGCCAGGTCTTCCTCCTCGCGCTCCCGGAGGGATGCGAGTTTCTGGTCTTCAGCGTCTGTATCGAATGGGAGGGGCATGGAGGCATGATACCACCGCATAAAGCCTCGCTTTGGGGTACTTGACAAAACGTGTAAATATGCGATATTTAACGCACATCCAATCACTCTGTCTCGAAAGGACACTCAATGTCTAAATTTCGTAAAGGATTGGTTGCTCTTTCCATTCTGAGCATCCTCCTCCCGTCCGCGCCGGCCTTCGCCGAAACGAACGGCATCATGTCGCTCAGCGAACGCATCGCCGGCAACCAGGACACGGTCGCGCCCACCCCGGTCGCCTCCACCCCTGCTCCGACGACTCCGTCGCCTCCCGCTCCCGTGGTCACCCCGACCCCGGCTCGTGTGGCTGTTGCCTCGGCGCCTCCGCCGCCCCCGGCACCGCCGGCTCAGGCATGGGTGAATCCGCCGCTTCCGCGAGGACTCGTCCTCGCACGCGGCGACCACTGGGCCTGCCAAGGCCGCTCGCAGCAAATCCGCTGTGGCGTCATGACGCAGAACAACACGCGCTGGCGGTCGGACGTCCCGTTCTACTGGTACACCTATGACGGCGCGTATGTCGGCAGCAACCCCGCGCAAGTGGGGATTCAGCAAACCGTCTACGCTCCCGAGGTGCAGCCGGCTGCCTACGTGCAACCGGCTCCGCCCCCGCAACCGCCGGCCCCGCAAGGGCCGACGTTCGACCAGCAAATGCAGCTGGCGCAGTGGCAGGCAAGTCCGAACACCCCCGAGCAGCAGCGCGGCCGCGACAGCGGCCTCACGATGACTCGGCGGGTCGGGTGCGAACGCACCCAGGGCCGGGAAGGCTACCAGTGCACCAACGAGGAGCGAATCCCGAGCAATGGCGAGCGTATCGCCACTGGCTTCGGGGTCGCGGCCATCCTCGGCACGATTCTCTACTTCGGCCGAGGCAATCGCTGCGGCCGCTGCTAGCTGGAGGGCCATGCTCAACTCAAGAAGTGCCTGTAGTCACCCCGTGTGGCTGCAGGCGCTTTTTCTTTTGGGAGGTACAATCGGGGAGTGGAAAAGCGCATAGCCGACATAGAAGCAGTACGAGAAGAGGCACAGTCGCTTGTTGCGCGGCTTGCTCCGAAGTCTGCGGGCGCGACTCTCATTACGCTTACCGGCGAACTCGGGGCAGGGAAGACGACGTTTACGCAGGAGGTGGCGCGAGCGCTTGGTGTTACCGAGCAGGTAACGAGCCCGACATTTGTACTCGAGAAAATATACGAACTTCCGTCCCAAGATTCTTTTTCAAAACTCGTGCACATCGACGCATATCGCTTGAATGGAGGTGCTGAGCTCGCCGCGCTCGGGTTCGATTCACTTGCGGCCGATGCGAAGAATCTCATCATCATTGAGTGGCCGGAGCGCATCGCTGACGCACTTCCTGTTCCAGACATTTCCATAACGCTTGTTCCTGAACCCAATGGCTCACGCACCATGACCTATGCCTAAAAAGACTACGGACAAAAAACGGCTCGTTATTCTTGACTCGCACGCCATCATTCACCGCGCGTATCATGCGCTGCCAGAATTCACCGGGCCTGACGGTGCCCCGACCGGTGCACTCTATGGACTTGCCTCAATGCTGCTGCGTATATTCGGTGACCTAAAACCCGATTACATAGCGGCCGCATACGACCTTGCCGGTCCCACTGTTCGTCACGAGGCGTATGCGGAATACAAAGGCACCCGCAGCAAGACCGATGATGCGCTCATTGCGCAGCTCACCACCAGCCGCGACGTGTTTGCCGCGTTCTCCGTACCTATTCTCGAACGCAAAGGATTCGAGGCCGACGATATTATCGGCACGCTCGTGAAGATGTTCGAGAAAAATAAGGAACTGGAAATCGTGATTGCGTCAGGCGACATGGACACAATGCAGCTCATTGATGGGAAGAAAGTGCAGGTCTATACGCTCAAAAAGGGTTTGAACGACACCATTCTCTACGACGAGCAGGCGGTCATCGAACGATATGGATTCGCACCGGAACTCATCCCGGATTACAAAGGGCTGCGCGGTGACCCTTCCGACAACATTAAGGGTGTTCCGGGAATCGGGGAAAAGACGGCGACTGACCTCATTACGAAGTTTGGTTCCGTAGAGAATCTCTATAAGACGCTCAAGAAAAGCGAGCAACCCCTGCTTGATGCGGGCATCAAGCCCCGCATCGTGACTCTTCTCAAGGAGCACGAAGAGGATGCGATGTTCTCGAAACATATCGCGGTAATCCGTCAGGATGCACCTATTGCGTACCAGCTTCCGAAGACTGGATGGCTCGAAGAGGTGCAGCTTGCGAACGTTGCGAAGCTGTTCGACGAGCTTGGTTTTCGGTCGCTACGTGGACGAGCACAGTCGCTCATTGGCGGCGAGCTGGATGATGAAGAAGAGGAGGGAGGAAGGACCGAGGAAGAGATTGCACCCGAACGAATCGAGGAGGCAAAAGTCATGCTCTGGCTCGTCTGCTCGGACTTCACCAACCCAACGCTTGAAGACGTACTCGGCTATACCGGCAAACAGACGTTCGAGGAAGCATATGGAGACCTCGAGAAAACGATACAGGAGACCGGAAGGCTTGCGGAGGTATATCAGGAAATTGAGCAACCACTCATTCCGATAATTGCGCGCATGAAAGAGTATGGCGTGCTCATTGACCGCAAGGCGCTACAGAAACTTGCGAAAGAGTATCGCGGTGACCTCGAGACAATCGAGAAGCGCATATATAAAGCCGCGGGGCACGAATTTAATATCGCCTCACCCAAACAGCTGGGGGATGTTCTCTATGACGAGATGGGTCTCGGAGAGGGGATGAAGACCAAGAAGACCGCTACGGGTCAGCGCTCGACGAAGGAGTCGGAACTCGAAAAACTGAAGGACGTACACCCGATAATTGAGGACATACTCGAATATCGCGGACTCGCGAAACTGCTCGGTACGTATATCGATACTATTCCTACACTTCTCGATGATGCGGATCGCCTGCACGCACAGTTTCTGCAGTACGGGGCGGTCACCGGCCGTATGGCAAGTGAGAAGCCCGGGCTTCAGAATATTCCAATACGGACCGAGCGCGGTCGCGCCATCAGACACGCTTTCATTGCTCCCAAAGGAAGTGTGATTCTTGCGCTCGACTACTCGCAGGTCGAGCTGCGCATCGCGGCGATACTCTCGGGTGACGAGAAACTCATAGATATCTTCAAGAGCGGACGTGACGTGCATCGAGAAGTTGCTGCCGCAGTCTTTGGTGTCGCACCGGGGGAGGTGGATGCTGAAATGCGCCGTCGTGCGAAAATAATTAACTTCGGCATCCTCTACGGCATGGGCGTTAATGCGCTTAAGACTCAGCTCGGAACTTCTCAGGCAGAGGCGCATCAGTTCTATGATGACTACTTTGCGACCTTCGATACGCTCGCAAAGTACCTTGAATCCACGAAGGGCTTCGCGCGAAAAAACGGATTCACCGAAACGCTCTTCGGCAGGCGTCGCCAATTCCCAGAAATGAAATCTCCGCTGCCGTATGTGCGCGCACAGGCGGAACGTATGGCTATTAACGCGCCGATTCAGGGTACACAGGCAGACATCATCAAGCTCGCGATGGTACGCATCGACGAGCTGCTCGCGAAGAATGGTTGGCAGGACGACGCGCACCTCCTCCTTCAGGTGCACGATGAACTCGTCTTTGAAATAGCCGAAGCTAAACTGTCGGAACTCGCGAAAGAAATAAAGGGCATCATGGAATCGGTAATGCCTGCTTCCGAAACGAAGGGTGTTCCCATCTTGGCTGAGATGAAATCCGGAGCCTCGTGGGGAGACGCGGTACCATTCATGCTCACCTAATATGCTGTACCTATTCACCGGCAGTGACACCAAGACCGTGCGCGCGAAGGCGTTCGCGTGGGCAGCAGCAGCCCGTAAAAAGGAACCGAACGCTCCCTACATTCGCCTCGGGGCAGATGAGGTGAGCGAGTCAGCACTTGAGGAGGTCGTGCAGTCGCAGGGACTCTTTTTCAACAAGATGCTCGTCCTACTCGACGACCCATTTGCACTAGCAGGAGCGGCTGATGCGGTGCTCGCTGCACTTCCACAAATTAAAGAATCGCATAACCCTATCGCAATCGTCGCGCCGAAACTGCTCGCGGCTCGTTTGAAAAAACTTGAAGCACAGGCGGAAAAAATATTTACGTTCGATGCAGCTGAAAAGAAACCGGCTCGAGGGTTCAATAGTGCGCTCGTAAACGCGCTTGCTGCTAAAGACGGACCGGCGCTCTGGAAGGAACTTCAGAAGGCGGAGCGGCAAGGAGATGTTCCTGAAATGCTGCATGGGCTGCTTCACTGGAAAGCTCGCGACATGATGCAGAAGGGTAGTCGCGCGTGGAGCGAGAAGGAATCTCGCGAGCTATCGGTTCAATTGATTGAACTTCTCTCAAGTGCACGAAGTGGAGATTTAGCGCTTTCGCCGGCGCTCGAGCGATTTGCTCTCTCACTAAAGTAATTTGTGGTCACCGCTCGGAGGTTCGTCGTCACTTGCCTCCGGCCGCGACCTCGCCTCGTGGTTTTGCCTGCTGACAAAACATCACTCCGGCTCGCACTCAAGCAGAAAACCTGCCGCAGGGCAGGTGTTTCTGTCTTGAGTGCGCCCGGATGGGCTCGAACCATCGACCGTCTCCTTAAAAGGGAGCTGCTCTACCGACTGAGCTACGGGCGCGCACGAAGGGCGAACTTCCTCAAACTAGCACTTACCTTCAGGCTTTTCTAGTAGCTGAATGAATCGACTACTTTCCCGCTCGCGTTGGTGAGCGTGATGGTTTCCTTGCTCGCGGCATACATTTCAAGATTGCGGTCGAGATATACGCAGGCGCTTGCGGACTGTGCGCAGGAACCATCCTTATATGCGTCATTCGCTGATTTACGTCCGCTTACGATGGCGGTGCGGCCATTCGAGACAATCGGACTGGTGGCAGGGATAGTAATGGAGGCGCCGGTCGCCTTGCTCGAAAGGCGCCACCCGCTTACTGATACCGCGGATGAGCTCGCGTTCACGAGTGCGACGTACTCGCTATTAGGGTTTCCCGATGCGGGGCCATACATCGAGCGGTCGATGTACACGCTGCCAGAACCGCTGCGCGTATTGGTTTCTCCGCTTGATATAGTGCTCGGACTTCCAGAGGGGACACGTGGGTAGGCGTCGCGATTGACTGGGTTGGCGGGAGCGACAGTGCGATAGCCCTGCGATTCCTCGCCACTTCTCGTGAGTGGAGTTATCCATGGACCCGCTGATGCAATAGGACGTGATGGGCCACCGGTAGCGAACCACGCCACGAAGAGGAAGATGAGACAGACCAGCAGGAAGAGACCATCAACTTTCATGTCTATATAGTAGCAATTACGAAGCGAGTTTTCCGAGTTCTTCTCGCACGACACGCGCATCACTCCACTCCTCGCGTGCTCCTCTCGCCCGCATGATGTAGGGGTCCGTGCCTTTCCCGGTGATAAGCACTGCGTCGCCCGTCTTTGCCGACGAAAGCGCTTCTCGGATAGCCTCGCGTCTATCCATAATGATTTTCGGCGCACGCTTCATACCCTCCGCCATTGCGTCCACGATTTCCTGCGGGTTCTCATCGTATGGGTCCTCATCGGTGAGGATGACTTCATCGCAATACTCATCTGCGATACGTCCCATCTCTGGACGCTTCCAGGTATCACGTCCGCCTCCCGTATTACCAAGCACGCATATCTTTCGCTTACCCGCATATGCTTCATAGAGCGCGATGAGCGAATCAGGGGTGTGTGCGTAATCGACCACCGCCAGAAAGTCTTGCCCAGCCTCGATGCGCTCGGCGCGCCCTGCGATTGTCTTGAGTCCCTCAAGCGCCCGTGCGGTGGTAGTGAGTGGAACAGCACAGAAGGTTCCTGCCTTAATAGTTGCGAGCGCATTCATGACGCTGAAGTTACCTGGATGGGGGATGGAGAAGCGGGTGCCTTCGTACAAAAAGGAGGCTGAAGTCGGCGACAGGGTTACCTCCTGTGCATCGCTGAGCGCAAACGATACCTGTTTTTCGACCGGTAATTCGAGGAAACGCAGACCATAGGGCGAGTCAGCGTTTGCGATTATTGCGCGCGGCCGTTTCGGCGAATGAGCGAGCGCAGTACCGATGCGGTACTTGGCAGCAAAATACCGCTCCATTCCGCCGTGGCTTTCGAGATGTTCCTTCTCAAGGTTAGTGAAAACGAGCGCGTCGAGAGAGAGGAATAGGTGCCGGTATTGAAGTGCCGCCTCACTGGTTATTTCGATGACCGCATGAGTCGCACCTTTTGTAACTGCTTCGCGTAGGAACTTTTGTATAAAGCCGCGACCGGGAAGCGTCATTTTGAACTTGTTCGGACGCACCTCTTTCCCGATAGCGAAATGAATCGTGCTCGACACCGCGATCGTGTGTCCTGCTTCGGTCAGGACTGCAGCAATCATTTCTGTTACCGATGATTTTCCCTTCGTGCCGGTAACGGCAATCACCGTGAGCGAACGGGCAGGGAAGCCGTATCGAATCGCGGAGACGAGGGTCCACACGAAATGATAGGGAGTCGTGAGCGCACGGTAGGCCCCGCGCGGGAGAATCGACTCGATGAGATGCTTGAGCGCGCCCATACTAGCGAGAGGCAGCAGAAAGCGCCGCCTTCAGTCGTGCGTCCTTACCGGACACGTCTTTTGGAATGTTTGAGACCGACTTACGCGCTTCGCGTTCGGTGTAGCCAAGAGCGACCAGCGTATCGAACACTTCGGCATCGCCGTCATCATGGGTGCCTGCGATACCAATTTTCTCCGCCAGCTCCACGAGTATCTTTTCCGCTGCTTTCTTACCGAGTCCCGCGACGCGAGTGAGGTACTCAAGGTCGCGTTTGCCGATTGCGCCGATGAGCGCGTCGCGCGGAGCTTTGCGTAGGATGGCGAGCGCGGTCTTCGGGCCTACCCCCGGCACCTGAAGGAGCCGTTCAAAGAAGGCCAGGTCCTCTTGTTCGGGGAATCCGTACAATTCGAGACCGTCCTGCTTCACTGCCAGATACGTATATAAGGTAGCTTCGGCTCCTATCGTGAGCGCTTCCGGCGCGGCCATAGAGGCATAGATTCCAAAGCCGGCGGTCTCAATAATGGCGCCGGCAGGGTCTATAGAGAGCACGGGGCCGCGTATCTGACGAATCATATATACAGAATAACCTACTTGGAACAGGGTGGTTTGCGAAATACGGCCAAGTGACGTACTATGCCCACCACATGGCAATCACCAAATCAGCTAAGAAAGCCCATCGCGCGAGCTTGAAGAAGCACGTGTTCAATATCCGCCGCAAGCGCGCGCTTACCGAGACCACCAAAACGGTCCGCAAGCTCGTCGCGACGGACACCAAGGAGGCTGCAAAGTCTCTCTCGGCGGCCTACAAGGCTATCGATAAGGCAGCGAAGCGCGGCATCATCAAGAAGAATGCGGCTTCCCGCAAGAAGTCCCGCCTTGCGCTCGCAATAAAGCGCGCAGAAGGTAAGTAGAAAAAACCGCCCGAAGGGGCGGCTTTTTCTTTTGTTTCCTTGCGAAGCGAGGTGTTCGAGGGTATTGTCAAAAACGTTCGCTCTCGTCGTTCAATGGATAGGACGCTAGCTTGCGGAGCTGGTAATGTAGGTTCGATTCCTACCGAGAGCACAGCTGAGCGAAATGCAAAACCGCGCACCAAGCGCGGTTTTGCATTTCCGAAGCTGTGCGAATCGGAAAGCCCGTAGGGCTTACCGAGAGCACAACGCTATCGTTTCTTCTGGAAAGCTTACCGAGAGCACCACTTTTGTTACAGTGTGCTCACGCTCCCGTCGTTCAATGGATAGGACAGCCCCCTCCGAAGGGGCAAATGCAGGTTCGATTCCTGCTGGGAGCACATTTGTAAACTAAAGACGAAGCATCTCGATGAGATGGTCGAAGACAGACTCGTGGTGTTCGCCGAGCGGCACCTGCGCGAGGAAGAAGTCATAAATCTGCACAGGGTCATGATTCACGATGGGAATCATGAGGTGCGGCGCAAAAAGGTGCTTGGTCCTGATGGAAAGGGAAGGAGGAAGCGTCTCGTCTGCGTACTCCATCACCGCGAACGAGAGCATGTCCTTATAGAGATAGAGGCTTTCGTCTATCACTACTCCGCGCTCAGTGATGGCGAAGTAATGCTCGCGGGGTGCTTTCGCTGCCTCGAGTGCGAGTGCACCTGCGCCCGCTGCTACTACGAGTGCGAGGATGACGTTGCCGAAGAGAATGCAGGCGATGACTGCAGCGGTTGCGATGATGCCAAGTGCCCAATACCAATCAGACCCCTTCTCTTCGAAGGTGTAGTTTCGGCCCATCCATTCGAAAACAACGCCGCGCGGCATATGTATGAATATGATAGCACCAGCGGTGTGCGTTACGGCTCTCTATGAAGGCGTATACTGTGCCCATGATTTATCTCATAGCGGTCGGGGCATTCGCTGCAACGGTGTTTGGCGGATTGTTTGCCCTTCGTCTTCGTGACCGACTGCATCTCATCCTTGGTTTTTCAGCTGGAGCGATTATCGGCGTCGCATTCTTCGACTTGTTGCCTGAGGCTATCGAGCTTGCAGGAGATGTGCATTCTGTCTCCGACATACTTGCGCTTACCGCGCTCGGATTCGTGGTCTATCTCGTGCTCGATCGCATGCTTTTCATGCATAGCCATGACGCTGATGACGGTCATACCCACCGTGGTGGATTCGGGGCAGGGAGCCTTTCATTTCACAGCTTTCTCGATGGTATCGGTATCGGCCTCGCGTTCCAGATTTCACCAGTTGTCGGTACGGTGGTCGCAGTCGCAGTGCTTACACACGACTTCTCGGACGGAATCAATACGGTGAATCTCATACTCAAAAACGGCGGCACGCGTCTCCAGGCAATTAAGTGGCTTGTTATTGATTCGCTTGCGCCTGTTCTCGGTATGGTGGCGACCCTATTCTTTACGGTCCCGCAGGACATACTCGGACTTCTGCTCGCGCTCTTCGCAGGATTCTTCCTGTACATCGGCGCGAGCGATTTGATACCTGAAAGTCATCACGCGCACCCGAATCGCATTACCACAGCAATGACCGCGTTCGGTATCGCGGTCATGTACGTCGTTATTCGATTGGCAGGAGTTTAGGATTTGGCAATTTGTTTCTTGAGTTGCTCGGCGATGTCTTCTGCTTGTTTTCTCGAAAGACCCACAATCCGAGCTTCACCTTTTGGGTATGTAACTACCAGCGAGGCGATTCCACACAATCTTGCTACGGTACCTGCCTGTATGGTGACTAATTCTATTTCTTCGTAAGGAATTCTGTGCTCATCAATGATGGTGGGACCCCTGGCGATGAATAAAAAGTGCGGACTAAATTCAAAGTATTCCTGCTTCCATGAGGTGAGCAAGTGAACAAAAGAAATTGCGAACACGACAACAAAAACAATACCCATCATGATTGAGATCGCGAAGTAATCGCTGGGAAGATGAAAAATTTGTGCCCAGGTCTGCATGAAGAAGGTATGGGAGTGAAACCATATACCGCGCCCCAGTGCTGTATAAACCAGTGCCCACACGAGTGCTGTAATTAATCCTGAGAAAACAATGGAAAAGAAAATTTGCATCATCACCCATTCAGTTGCCGGGCGCTTTTCTGACCGTATCGATTCCTGAGACGAGTTGTTACCTTGCATGCGAAGAATCATTGTTCTGCATTGAACGGTAATACCACCATAAAAGCGCTAGTGGAAGAAATGGCATTACAAACGCAAGAACATTTCTCTCTCCAGAAAAGCCAAGGTAGCCATAGTCACAAAACAAAAGGAGGGTATAGACGATAACTGCTCGCCTATTCATTTTCCATAGATCGAGAGCGTTGAGAAATCCGGCAATACCCATTGCTGCGAGATAAAACGTGCTCCATACCAAAGATTCCTTAGGGCTCGTGAACAACAGTATCAATATGGCGAGCCCAATCATGATCAGGGTCGTGACAAATTCCATGATGCAGATAAGGGTAATGGCGAGCGGACGTCTGCGTGGCATAGCCCTAAGTATATCCCTGGCCAGTCTCATGTCTGGGGAAGGCAGGTATTTTCGAGTTAAAAACCCCACAAGGCCAGACGAATTTCCGGGTCTGTCACTTTTCCGAAGACAACGAGCCGGACACTTTTGTGTCCGGCTCGTTGTCTCTGCGGAGGAGGTGAGAACGCGATTACGCTTTCGAAACTTACAGTTTCAGTACACGTTGTGGATTTTGCTCCGCAAAATACTCACAACATCTTCGAATCTCACACGTTCAGCCCCCAGCTGAACTCTCCTCCACAAATAAAACAACCGCCCAACGGGCGGTGTTCATTTGCGGAGGAGGTGAGATTCGAACTCACGGTACCTTGCGGCACTCCTGTTTTCAAGACAGGTGCGATAGACCACTCTGCCACTCCTCCGTCGTATGTTGTATAGCATGCCAGCAATCTGACGTGTAGGATGCTCATATGCGGTATCTCGGCATAGACTACGGAACCAAGAAGGTAGGGCTCGCATTCTCCGACGAGGCGGGGACCATGGGGTTTCCGTTCGAAATCGTCCCAAACGATTCAAAGTTATCTGACGCGCTCGTGCTTCTCGTTGAAGAAGAACACATCGAGGGCATTGTCATTGGGGAATCCAGGGATTTTTCAGGAAACCAGAACCCGATTGCGAACGCTGCCCGCGCACTTGGGGACGAACTTTCAGAGCGCACAGGTATTTCCGTGTTCTATGAGCCAGAACTCCTCACGACGCAGGAAGCAAAGCGCGACTTCGAGGGCGTGCACTCCCATAATCGTGGAAACGTCGACGCATCAGCGGCAGCGCTTATTCTTACCAGTTTTCTCTCCCATCATGGAAAAAGAGCGGATTAATATCGATGAGTTTGCAAAGATAGAGGTCAAGGTCGGAACCGTTAAGACCGCGGAGCGCGTACCTGACAGCAATAAGCTGCTTCGGCTCACGGTCGATTTCGGAGAGGAGGCAGGACCACGCCAAATCGTCTCCGGCATCGCGAAGTACGTCGAGGAACCTGGGTCACTTATCGAGCGACAGCTCGCGTTCGTCACGAATCTCGAACCGCGCGCACTCGCAGGCCTCGAAAGCAACGGAATGCTTTTTGCAGTAGGGGAGGGGGACTCATTCGCATTTCTCACTCCTGATCGCACGGTTCCGCCAGGCACCAGCGCTCACTAGCGTACGCGTTTTCACCGGCTCGTTCATCAAGGCGCGTAAGCGTGAGGGCGGTGCACGGTATACTGATGCCTATGAAAGGTGGGTTCAATCGATTCTTGCGCACCGAGTTCGCGCCTCCGCGCTACCTCTCGTTTCCTGCGGCAGGCATAGACGTCTCCGCAAGCGGAATTAAGATTGCCTGCCTCAAAGAGCGCACCCATGGCCTCGAGCTTAGTGAATACGCAGACGTGCCACTCCCAGAGGGCGCCATTGTCGGCGGGGAGATCATGAATGGGGAGACGGTGGTTGCTGCCCTCAAGGAGATTGCTCGTAAGCACGGGATACGCAATGCAAACATAACGCTCCCGGAAGCGCGCAGCTACCTCTTTGAAGCAGATGTGACAGGGAAAACCGCAAAAGAATGGCGCACGGGTGTCGAACAACATCTCGACGAGCACGTTCCTATTCCTCCGCCCGAAGTTATTTTCGATATCGTGCCGCTTGGCACACCCTCCGAGACGACGCACGTGGCCGGCGTCGGTGTCGCGCGCCGCGTAGTCGAACTCGCGCTCTCAGTATTTGATGAGGCGGGTATTCGTGTGAATGCCATCGAGGGAGAAACGTTCGCGCTTCCACGCGCACTTTTGCCGCACGGGGACAATGAAACCATTCTCATCATCGACCTCGGTAAGACAACTACAAAACTCGCCGTGGTGTCTCATCGCATTCCTGTCTTTGCTACGACGCTTGATATCGGGGGGCATGCGCTCACTGTTGCCGTGCAGAAATATTTCAATGTAAGTGAGGAGGAGGCGAAGAAAGTGAAGGCGGAACGTGGACTGGTCGCGAGCGACGACAATCAGGAGTATCTCGCCGCCATGCTTTCGACCGTTTCTGTAATACGCGAGGAAATAGTTAAGCGCCTTGAATATTGGCAGAGTCGCGCACAGGCGGGGACGCCGCACGAACCGGTGACACGAGCGGTCTTAGTAGGAGGGAATGCGACCGTGCGAGGACTTCCGGAGTATCTAGAGACGTCGCTCAAAGTCCCGGTCGAGCTGGGCGATGTGTTCACTAATCTCGCGAAGCGCGATGATTGGCTGCCACCCGTGGATTACATGGAATCGCTCGCCTATGCGACCGCCATAGGTCTCGCGCTACGGGAATACGTACCTCATCATGCAGACTGAACTTACTAATCTTCTTCCGCCGGAACGCCTCGTGACATTGAAGCGCGAGTATTTCTTACGTCTTGCCACCACCGCAATTGCGGCGCTCGCGGCGGTAGTTATCGGTAGTGGGGCACTGCTCATTCCGAGCTATCTCTACTTAGGACAGGAAATTCAAGCACGGCAGAACCGCCTAGCGGAACTAGATACCCAACTTGCGGCAACAGGTGGTAAGGAGACAAACGCACGTCTCGCGGCACTTACCGATAATGTTTCGTATCTTGCGCGCCTCGCCAGCTCCTCATCAGCGACGGCGGCTTTGCGTGGCGTGCTTGCCGCGCCGCGACCAGGCATCACCCTTACTGCAGTTATTTTTGACCCAGCCAAACAGAAGGCAGATGGGAAGATGACGCTTAAAGGCACGGCAGCGACACGCCAGACCCTCCGTGCATACGTAGACGTGCTTTCCGCACTGCCGTTTGTCTCAAATGCTGACCTCCCGATAAGTGCGTATGCGAAGGAAACCTCAATTCCATTCGTGATAACGCTTACCGGAACTCTCGCGCCATGAATACACGCACACTCATACCGCTCATAACGGCTCTTCTCACACTGCTTATTGCGGGCGGCCTTTATGGTGGTGGCTATTACCTCCTCAACCGACAAGAAGCGAAGGCAGAAGAGCTCGGTACCGAGATAGGGAAGAAAAATCTCGAACTAGCGAAGGCTGCCCGAGCACATGCTGCGCTCGCAAGCCTGTCGGCAGACGAAGAAACACTGGATCAGTACTCCATCCGCAAGGCAGATGTGGTGCCATTCCTCGAATCGATACAGGGCGTAGGGCGTCCGCTCGGCTCGAAGGTAGATGTGCTGTCGGTGGGCGACGTGCAAGATGGCAAGCATGCGCGCATCGCGCTATCTATTTCCATAACTGGGTCATTCGATGCGGTAGTGCGCACACTCGGTGCGATTGAATACGGACCGTATGATGGGGTCATCACTAACTTATCGCTCGACACTGCCACGAACGACCCGAAGGGAACGCCGCAGTGGACGGCCGCAGCCGTGTACTCAGTCGGAATTCGTTCCGCATCCTCAACCAAACCATGAACCCCAAGCACCTACTCGAGCGTTTTCAGAAAGGACTCTCGCGATTTTCTTATGGCGACCAAGTGCGTCCGTTGCGTGATTGGTTCATCGTAATCGCCGTCGCTCTCCTCCTGCTCGCAGGAAGCGCGGGCTGGAGTTATTACTTATTCGAGCGAACGAGCGCAAGCGACATATTAGGACCGGTAGGAACTGCGGCCGGTACGGTGAACACCGCATCACTCGATACCGTACGGGAAGTATTCCTTACTCGCGCCGCAGAACGTGCGCACTATCAAACGGACTATCATTTCGTTGACCCTTCCAAATAGTGCGTTAGGGTACTAAAGCCCTCGTAGCTTAATGGATAAAGCTGCGGACTTCTAAGCCGTAGATCTAGGTTCGATTCCTGGCGAGGGCACTAAATGGTAATCTCGTGCTACGGGCATGTGGCGGAATTGGTATACGCGTACGCCTCAGAAGCGTATGGAGCAATCCTTGAGGGTTCGAGTCCCTCCATGCCCACCAAGGAATTGAAAATCCGCTCATGTGAGCGGATTTTCAATTTGTGGGCGCTAGAGGACTCGAACCTCTGACCATCCCGGTGTAAACGGGGCGCTCTACCAACTGAGCTAAGCGCCCTTTCGGGCACCTACGCACCTTATCGCAAAAGAGTCTCTTTTTGAAGCAACCTCCAGAATGTATGCTAGGTTCTTATTGTTATGAACGAACGGCTTTTCGCTATTGTCTCCGGACGGGTGCAGTTGGTTATGTTCCGCGACTTCACCCAGAGGAAGGCGAGCGGCCTCAAGCTTACGGGACAAGTTCGCAATCTCGCTGACGGTACTGTCGAGGTTATTGCGGAAGGTCCGCGCCCGGCACTTGAAAAACTGCTTGGAAAACTCGGGAAGGGGCCACTACTCGCCCGAGTCGAACACGTGAGTCCTGAGTGGCAGTCTGCAACAGGTGAGTTCAAAAACTTCCACATTGCGTATGGGTAAGGTCCCGGCATCAATCGGTATTATTCTCGATGGTAATCGTCGGTGGGCGAAAGAGAACGGCCTGCCCAGTTTCGAGGGTCACCGCCGAGGCTTCGAAAAGACCAAAGAGATTCTTGAATGGGCGGATGAGGCCGGAATAAAGGAAGTCGTGCTGTATGCGTTCTCGACCGAGAATTGGAATCGCTCCGAGGAAGAGGTGTCATACCTGATGGGAATCTTTAAGCATGCGTTCGGTGATTACCTTGAGGAAGTCCTCAAGAAAGGTAAACAATTGAGGTTCATCGGACAGCGGGACCGTTTGCCCGCCGATCTGCAACAGCTGATGAATGATGCTGAAGAAAAAAGTAAATCAGGCGATAGGGGTGTGGTCGCTATCGCACTTTCATACGGTGGGCGACCCGAGATACTTGCGGCAGTAAATAAGTTACTTGCCGAAGGTGCAAAGGAAGTGGATGAAGAGCAGTTCCGTTCCGCCATGTGGAGTGCTGGGCTCCTGGATCCCGATTTGATAATCCGTACGGGAGGGGAGCATCGCCTTTCAAATTTCCTTACGTGGCAGTCGGTGTATAGCGAGTTCTTTTTCCCAAATGCAAAGCTTCCAGGATTTACTCGAGAGGACTTCGACGCAATTCTTGCCGAATATGCCGACCGTGAGCGCCGGCACGGAAAATAATTAACGGCCAACGAGCCAACGGTACTTACCCTGCTTCCTCCACGCCAGAAGTACGATAATGACCATCGCAAGAGTGGTGGGGAAGAGTAAGCCAAGCAGCAACTCTTCAACCGGCATGGGACCTATCCAAATGCCAAGAATATTTTCTCCAGAGAATGCCCACGCTCCCCAGGACAGACCGAAATATTCCGTGATGAGCTGAATCGCGATTCCGCATGCGGAAACAGTAGCAATTACGCCCAAGTACGATTTCATTAATCGTGTTTTGCGAACGGCCACAATAGCCATGAGTGGAATGGAAAATACGCAGATTAACAGAAGGTAAAAGTACGGGTTCATGGCGACTTTCTCGTAGCGAGGAGGATAGTAATCGAAGTGAGGAGAATATTCATCAGAAACAGAAACACCCACTCCTCAAGCGGAAGGTCCCAGAAGGTCGGACCCAGAATACTTCCTGTGGGGAAATACCATATGTGATGTGTGTATCCAATGTGGTCCCATATTCCCGCGATGGGGGTCCCCAGAAGCGCCCCCACAAAACACAAACGCACATAGGGAGTAAGTCGTCGATGGAAAACCGCCCACAGTAGGGTGATGGGCACTACGAGAAAGACGAGAACCCATGCGGTGTATGCCGGCATGCAATAAGTATATGACACAGCGCTTTGTGCTAGGGTAACCGCATGAATCCAGTAATCCTCTACGAGGACAGCAACATGGTCGCTATTAATAAGCCATCAGGCGTGATGTCGCACCCAGACGGGAAGACGACCGAAGAGACAGCGAGTGATTGGTTTGCTCGCGCATACCCTGATTCAAAAGAGGTGGGGGAGACGCAGCGACTGCAAGACGGGACCGAGATACGACGTCCCGGAATCGTGCATCGCCTCGACCGCGAAACTTCAGGTGTGCTGGTATTCGCGAAGACACCGGAAGCGCATGCGGCTCTTAAGGCTGCCTTCCAGGAACGCGAAGCAAAGAAGACGTATCTCGCATTCATATATGGCGTACCCAAAGAAAAGAAGGGAGTCATTGAATTTCCGATAGGTCGCTCTGCGACCGACTTCCGTCTGCGGTCAGCTCAACCTAAAGCGCGCGGTGTACTGCGGGACGCGGTAACGAAGTGGGAACGCGTCAGTGACATTGGCACGCATTCGGTAGTGAAGGCGATGCCGGAGACCGGGCGAACGCACCAAATTCGCGTTCATTTCAAGGCGATACATCATCCGGTCGTGTGTGATCCGCTCTATGCGAAGAAAATGCCCTGCGACCTCGGATTCAACAGGCTCGGACTCCATGCATATGAGCTCGATATACCACTGCCGTCTGGTGGTCGCCGAGTACTCATCGCTCCGGTACCAGAAGATTTAGCTGCGGCGCTTGCTCGCTTTCCTAATACAGAGTATTTTTCGCACGGGTAAGTAACAACGGAGAAATTGGATGAGCGCCATTGGCACCATCAAAATCTTGCCGCACGAATTGCGCGAAGCCTTCAAGAGCTACAACCATTACACCCCGCGTGAGCGGGCCGTGCTCACCAAGCGCGACCGCATCGATGGTTCTCGGAAGCTCTACGCCACGCAGCGAACGCTCGCGCGTTTGTCACGCAAGGCGAAGTGGTTCCGCGAGCTGGCGGAAGGGAAGCGGGAATCCAATCCCGTCGAATTCCAGAAGCGGTTTGAAGAACTGCTCGCGCTCTCCCTGCATCTTGCAGCTCTTCTTCTCTTCACCGATGCGGAGTTCGCCACATTCGGGCTCGGCGGCTGGTCCGGCTGGGGTAAACCCACCACGCTATCAGTGCCGCGATACCAGGCCTTCGTCGCGGGGCTGCCTTTCTTGGAGCTCACGGTGAAGCTGCAGCTCGCGGTGGCGGAAGGGCTGAGGCATCTTGAGCCTGATTACGCCGCCCGCGTGAACCGGATTCATGCATCGAAACCGACGCAGGAAATCCTGAAGGTCGTCAGGTCTATCGGTCACGGGTGGAATTACGGCCCCCGACCGTACTACCAGACCTGCATTGAAGCGGCAAAAGCCCATCGGGGGCTGAAGCGGGAAAAGGAAGCCAACTCCTGGCGAGGTCCATCGTGACCTCGCCATTTTGCTTTAGGAAATAGGCTGTGGTACAGTCCGTGGGTCATGAATTCCGTCATTACTCCCGTTTCTACACAGGAGCGCGTGAAGCTCGGCATCCGCCCGGGTGACACCGTGCGTGTCCATCAGAAGGTCATCGAGAAGGGTAAGACCCGTCTCCAGATGTTCGAAGGACTCGTCATCGCGGTGAAGCACGGCACAGAAGCCGGCGGCACGTTTACCGTCCGCGCTCAGATGTCCGGCATTGGTGTCGAGAAGATTTTCCCGCTCTATTCCCCGGTTATCGATAAGATTGAAATCGTTCGCCGCTCGAAGGTCCGTCGCGCAAAGCTCTACTTCATCCGCGAGAAGGTTGCTCGCGAGGTCCGCCGCCAGCTCCGCAACATGCGCATGATGAGTGTCTCCACCGATGACTTTAAGGAAGAGGAGGTTCCCGAAGCAGAGACTGCCGCAGAGGTAGTCGAGCAGGATCCGGCACAGAATCCGGACCAAACCGAAATGTCGCCCGCTGAAGAGGCAGGAGGCGCAGAGGAAGCACCGGTAGTCGAAGAGGCTACACCGGAAGAGAAGAAGGAAGAGGAGGCGGCCTAAGCCGCCTTTCTCCTTTATTTGTTGAGCGTGGTGCGCTATAGTCCTCTCACACCTGCCCAGGTGGTGAAATTGGTATACACGCTACCTT
Organism: uncultured Candidatus Saccharibacteria bacterium; assembly: GCA_964398815.1. Classification (GTDB taxonomy): domain Bacteria; phylum Patescibacteriota; class Minisyncoccia; order Phycocordibacterales; family Phycocordibacteraceae; genus C7867-001. Next base: position 40,896 of record CAYNNZ010000001.1, on the reverse strand, counting down.
GAGGTGGTAGTCCTTTCGGGGGTGGAGGTTCGAGTCCTCTCCTGGGCACACTGTTTACGGCGGAAAGCCGTCGGATCAGTACATGGCGGCCTTAGCTCAGTTGGTAGAGCTCTTGGTTGTGGTCCAAGTGGTCGTGGGTTCGAGCCCCACAGGTCGCCCTGAATAAAGAAACGACGCGTAAGCGTCTTTTCTTTTACTCTGGGACGATCCATGTGGGGCGAGAACGGCGGAGCCGGTATACAAGCGAACGAAGTGAGGCTTGTCGGTGAGCCGAGGCTAGGTCCACTTATGAGCGAAGCGAATTAGTGAAGCCAGGCCGAGCCCCACAGGTCGCCCCACATGTGCGGTTTCGTTTCTGGTACTATTGCGGCATGAAATCATTTTTTGAAGAATTCAAAGCGTTTGCGCTTCGAGGCAACGTGCTTGATCTCGCTATCGGCGTCGTGATTGGTACTGCCTTTAGTGCCATCACCACCTCACTCGTTACCAACATCATTACTCCTCCGATTGGTCTGCTGCTTGGGAAAATCGACTTTAAGGACCTGGCCCTGAATCTGGGAGGCACGGTAACTATTGCCTATGGCCTCTTCCTCCAGTCGCTGCTTGATTTCATTATTATTGCGTTCGCACTCTTCCTCTTCGTTAGATTCATAAATCGCATAACGCAGGCTGAACGTCACAAGAAACCGCAGCCGGAGGAAACCAAGAGTCCGGAGCAGGTGGTGCTCGAGGAGATTCGAGACGAAATTCGCACCCTCCGGAGGTAAGTTCGTAAGAATTTCATAAACGGAGCGTCACAGTGGTTGTGATACGCTTTTCTCTATGAAACAACTCATTGCGGGCATCGTTATTATCCTCGTTCTCGGTATCGCAGGATTCGTCTATCGCAACGCGCTCGAACATCCAGCCGGGCAGGTAGCGACTACGACGCCACAGACCGCATGTACGCAGGAGGCAAAGATGTGTCCCGACGGAAGTGCGGTAGGGCGGACTGGTCCTAACTGCGAGTTCGCGAAATGCGCGCTCCCGAATGCTGAAGACTCGTCCATCGGTCTTGGATTCGTCATACCTGCCGGATATACCGCGAACGCAGATGCGATAGGGGCGGATGAGACACTGCGTGCAGTTTTCGACAAGCCGTCGAAGAGTCCGTCCGTTCCGCACAATATCCTTATCCGGCGGTACGAAATTCCGGCAGGGAAGAAGGCAACTGACGTGATACTCGCGAACACGATGTATGACCCCTCCGGGAATCCTGCTAAATCAATGAGCGAGTTCAAGACCAAAATTATCAGTGGCCGCACATTCTCGTGCGTGACCATTGAGCGATTTGAGGGTCAGGTACACTCCGCGTGCTACCTCGCCCGCAGTGCGGATGTTCTCAAGTTTGAAGTGCTGGAGCGCGATGTGGACTGGACGAATCCGAATCTGGTCATAGATTCGCTCCCTGAGCACAAGGCGCTCTATGCGATGCTCACGTCGCTTCAGACGAACTAATAACCTAATCATTCATCATGGATCTTCACCCAATTAACGAGCTTACTTCTGACCGCCGCATTCGCGGACTTATTGCAGGTGTCCTCGTACTCTTGATGGCATTCCTCGCTATAACTATTGCGCAGGGAGTGTGGGACTTCGGTCGTGGCGCGGCCGCAGTGCAGAACACCATCACCGTTTCTGGTACCGGTAAGGTTTCGCTTGTGCCTGATATTGCTCGCATTTCCTTTACGGTCCAAGAGAATGCGTCGACGGTCGCAGCAGCGCAGGACAGCGCGACGAAGCGTACCGATAATGCACTCGCTGCCCTTAAGAAGTTGGGTATCGCAGACAAGGACGTAAAAACATCGGGCTACCAGGTAAATCCGCAGTACACCTATCGTCCGTGTCCGGCAGGCGCAGCGTGCGTGAACGGCGGCAATGAAATCACCGGATACCAAGTATCCCAGTCAATCGAGGTGAAGGTGCGCGACACCGCAAAGGCGGGAGATGTACTCCAGGGACTTGGCTCACTTGGAGTTCAAAACATCTCTGGCCCGAACTTTGGATTTGACGATGACCAGAAGGGGCAGACTGAGGCACGTGCAGCGGCCATCAAGGATGCGCACGAGAAGGCGGAGGTACTCGCAAAGCAGCTTGGCGTACGTCTGGGTAAGGTCGCAAGCTTCTCAGAGAGCGGTGGCGGATACCCAGTGGCGTACTACGCAAAGGGAGGTGTCGCCATGGATATGGCAGTCTCCAATCAGGTGGCGCCCGCACCAACCCTCCCGACGGGGGAGAACGAGACGTCAGTGAATGTCTCAATCACGTACGAGATTCGATAGGCTTCCAACAAGGGTTCCAAGAAATCCCGGCTATACCGGGATTTCTTGTTTGACGATTAGAATACGGCGTAGTATCATGCTTTTAACCAAGGCCCGCGGGCCTTTTTTAATAGAACACCTAGTAAATGCGACCGGTATGAAGTCATTCTTCTCCTATCTGAATAACGTGCGCGCCGAGATGGCGCATGTCGTCTGGCCTGACCGCAAGCAGGCTGCGTGGCATACCGTGCTTATCATCGTTATTTCAGCGGTGCTCGCACTTCTTATCTCCGGACTCGACCTCATCTTCACGCGTGTCGTCGAGCGCCTCGTAGGCTAGCCGAATAATTCTCCTCGTATGGAAACAAAGTCTGTCCCACATTTCGACGAAGACGCAGCAAACTCAGAGCCGCGCTGGTACACCATTCATACCTACGCAGGCTACGAGAACGCCGTGGAGCGTAACTTGAAGCAGCGCATCGAGTCTCTCGGTATGGAGAGCAAGATATTCGAGGTGGTCGTCCCGACCGAGAAGAAGATTCGTGTGAAGGCCGGCAAGCGCATCGTGGAAGAAGAGAAGATTTACCCTGGCTACATTCTGGTGAACATGATTGTCGACGAGGATTCGTGGTTCGTCGTGCGCAACACACCGCGCGTTACCGGGTTCGTCGGTTCAGGAACCACCCCAGTGCCGATGGAGGAGAGCGAAATCTCATCCCTCATGAAGCGTATGGGCCAGGAAGCACCGAAGCACCGCATTGATCTTATGAAGGATGACCCGGTTGTCATCGCCGATGGTCCGTTTAAGGACCTTGAAGGTAAGGTTGGTGAAATTGATGAAGAGCGTGGCAAGGTGAAGGTCCTCGTCTCCATGTTCGGTCGCGAGACTCCGGTGGAGCTCGATTTCTTGCAGATACGCAAGCTCTAAGGTAGTTTAATCACACTCATATGGCTAAAGCAGTTAAGAAAATCAAACTCCAGATCCCAGCAGGGAAGGCAACGCCGGCACCGCCGGTGGGTACCGTGCTTGGTCCGGCAGGCGTCAACATTGGCGACTTCGTGAACAAGTTCAACGAGGCTACCAAGGACCGCATGGGCACGATCGTTCCGGTCGAAATGACCGTCTACGAGGACCGCACCTTCAGCCTCGTCTACAAGGTCTCTCCGATGTCCCGCCTTATCCTCAAGGCACTCGGCGTCGAGAAGGGTTCGGGCAAGACCCCGAATTCAAAAGTCGGCACGCTTTCCCGCGCGCAGATTCGCGAGATTGCAGAGACGAAGATGCCGGATCTTTCCGCATCTTCTGTTGAGGCAGCAGAGAAGACTGTCGAAGGTACTGCACGTAGTATGGGCGTCGGTATCGAGAAATAACCGAAGCGGCTAGAATCTCCACCTGCTTCGTTACGGGTCCCGTCCGGCTCATCCGCCGTATAGCCCATACGTCTACTTCGCCAGACATCCCGTGCCTCGCATCTGAAGATTCTTCCTCGCTTCTTCAGGCAAATAAAAGCACCCCGGCATTGCGCCGGGGCGTTTTTCATTTAGAGTCCATGAATGGAACTCATCCCCATCCGCTTGCGGGCGCTTCGCGCGCCACAGGATACTCTGCGCGATGCGCTTCTCGCAGCGACCCTCAAACTGAAAGAAGGAGATATTGTCGCCATCTCCTCGAAAGTCGTCTCCATAGACGAAGGCAATACAGTGCCGGGTGAGGGGACGGATAAAGACAGACTGGTCGAGCAGGAAGCGGATTGGTACCTAAAATTCGAGAAGGCGAAATATCGTCACCGCTTCACCATCGCCAAGGGCGCGATGGCGGGCTCCGCAGGCATAGACCAGAGCAATGGAAATGGCTACTACATTCTCTACCCGAAGGACCCAATGAAAAGCGCCAAGCGACTGCGCTCATGGATTCAGAAAACGTATGGGGTTAAAAAGATTGCTGTTCTGATTACCGACTCAACCTCAATTCCGATGCGTCGCGGTGCCATTGGTTTCGCGCTTGCGTGGGATGGGTTCGTCCCTCTCAAGGACTATCGCCATAAGAAGGACATCTTTGGGAGGGAGTTCAAAGTAGAGGTCGCGAACATCGCGGACGGACTTGCTGCAGGTGCTGTAGTGGCAATGGGGGAAGGGAGCGAGCAGACCCCTGTCGCCATCATCCGCGGAGCGAACGTCGAGTTCGGTAACCGGAAGACCAAGGAACCGCTTGTTACCGCTTCGCCGAAAGATGACCTGTTCGCGCCGATTCTATTTACGCAGCGTTGGAAGCGCGGACGTAGCGGACGAAGTCGTAATTAATACCATTCTCTTCTGCAGGCTCGCGCGAAACTTCCGTGAAGCCTTCAAATTCTGGGAAGCGTGCGTCGCCATCGACCACCTCATCTACTTCCGTTAGGTCGAGCTCGTCAGCGTAGGGAAGTGCGAGTGCATAAATTTCTCCACCGCCAATGACGTAAATTTCCTCAGCTCCCGGAGCGCTGCGTGCGATGTCGAGCGCGTCTTCTATCGAGGTCACGACGTGCGCACCCTTGGCCTCGTAGTCTGCATTCCGTGTGACTACGATGTTCGTGCGGGCAGGCAATGGACGACGATGTTCTGGGAGTGATTCCCACGTCTTACGTCCCATGATGATGGGGTGATTCTTGGTGCGGGCACGGAAGCGTGCAAGGTCAGCAGGTAAGTCCCAAATAAGGCCATTGTCCTTTCCAATGGCTCGAGTATGAGCACTGACTGCAGCAATAAGACTAATCATGAGGTGCGTCAGTCGAGTATAAAGTAACCTCGCCGGATTCGCGATTAACGACGGCAACATAGTCCATCGCCTGGTCCCAGCTCTCGCGCACGAGTGGTGCGGATGAGAATTGGTCGTCGTAGCAGATGCCGATGCGCAACCACTCGCGTGGAACCTGGGCGAGGAAACGGTCATACCAACCGCCGCCTTGGCCGTGCCGCGTACCTGCGGCATCGAAGCGCCTTCCTGGAATAAGGAGTGCCGGCACCAGGTCCTGGGTGAACACGCGCACCTCGTTCGCGACGCCATCGGGGTCAAGTGAAGCACGAGGAGGAATCGTATATGTGCGCGCCTTGGCAGGGAGAAATACGCTACACGGCACTTCTGTGCGTAGAGGCTCGTACGTTATGAAAACGGAAAAGGATGAGAGAAGAGTAGTAAGGGCGCTTACTTGGCCTTCTTGTGCCATGGCTGCTTCTTCCTTATGTCTTTATCAGCCCAGAGGCGCGGGAGCATCATGTCCGGCTTCCACTCGCGCATCAGCGTCTTTACGTCCGTTGAGCTTGCGTACTTACCGTTTGCTGCGTAGTCCTTGGCAAGAATGGGCCCGGTTTCGAAGAAAATAATCTGGGCGATGCGGCGTCCTACGACGAGCGGAATAATGTAGTGAGTAGAGTTGTTCGTAATCTCCATCGTCCAGCGATTGATATAGCCGACATCGCCCCAGCCAGCGCATTTGCACACCTCGATGAAATTGCGACCAAGCGAGCTGCGCGCCTTCATCATGGTAGTGATGTGGTCTTTGCCGCCGATGAATTCTTGCGTGTGCCCAAGAATCGTTTCACCCGGACGTAGGATGATGACCTTGTCGTCAGGACGTATGCCGTTCCATTCGAAGTTGTATTTTTTGAACGCCTCCTTTGCCAGCACCGCGCGCTCTACCTTCTTCGCGCCCCATACGTGCTCGACATGGGCCTGGTCCCAGATGTTGTAGAGAGAGTGGTTGTAATTCGGTGTCTGCTCGCGGAAGAACCATTCACCGAGCGTGACGTCATAGCTGGATGTCGCAAGCTGCTCAGTGCTAAATGGGGAAATAACAATATCTCCCTTCTTCATTTCCTCGAGAATGCGTCGGTCTGAAAGTGCCATAGTCGCGACAGTATACCGCACCTCCTACACCGCCATTTCCGCCTTAATGGTGGGGTGCGATTGGTAGTCGACGAGCTTAATGTCATCCATCGTGAACCCGTCTATGTCGGTAACTTCGGGATTAAGCCAGAGCGTTGGGGCAGGGTACGGCTCGCGGGTGAGCTGTTCCTTCACGGCATCGAAATGGTTCTGATATATGTGAGTATCACCAAGCGAATGAATGAATTCACCGGGAGCGAGCCCCGTTACTTGCGCCACCATTGCAAGCAAGAGCGAATATGAGGCGATGTTGAACGGAACGCCGAGGAACATATCGCATGACCGTTGATGCATATAGAGTGAAAGCTTTCCGTCCGCAACAAAAAATTGGAAGAACATGTGGCAAGGAGGAAGCGCCATTTGATCCAATTCGCCTGGATTCCAAGCGGTAACGATAAGTCGTCGGCTTTCCGGATCCTTCTTTATCTGCGCGATAACATCAGCTATTTGGTCGACGGTCTCGCCATTCGGCTTCTGCCACTTACGCCACTGCACCCCATATACTCGACCGAGATCTCCCGGGTACTTCGCCTTCGGCTTCCAGTACTCCGCCTCTGCGTTCGCGGTCCAGATAGTCTTCTCGCTCCCGTTCAACTCCTTGAGCCGGTTGTCGTCCGTACTCGCCTCCAGAAACCACAACAATTCACTTTTCACCGCCTTGAATGCCAGCTTCTTCGTGGTTACAGCCGGGAAGCCCTCAGCGAGGGAGAAGCGCATGGTTTTTCCGAATAAAGCCCGTGTTCCGACGCCCGTGCGGTCGCCTCGGTCTACGCCGTGCTCCATTACTTCCTTGAGGAGGTCGAGGTAGGGCTGTTCCATCCGCACCAGTATACTAGGGTGATGCAGAAGGGCATATTTGTGGTGTTCGACGGCAATGATGGGTCCGGCAAGGCGACGCAGTCAGCCATGCTTGCGAGCCACTTTGCGGCAGCCGGACACCCGCATCAGAAGTTCGATTTTCCCGCATATGGACGAAGTTTTTTTGGGACCTTTCTCGGAGAGTGTCTTGCCGGGCAGCACGGAGACTTTCTTAACCTCAGTCCGCGCATTGCCTCAACACTCTATGCCGCGGACCGTCACGAGGCATCTGACGCCATCCGAGACGCGCTTGCAGAAGGAAAGGTCGTAATCGCTGATCGTTTCGCGAGCTCAAACCAGATCCATCAAGGCGGAAAGATCGCAGACGAGCGCGAGCGTATCGAGTTTCTGGGCTGGCTTGATCGCATGGAGCATGAAGTGCTTAACGTGCCGCGGCCAGACGCGATTATTTACTTAAGTGTTCCGGTTGAGACCAGTCTTCGATTACTGACCGAGAAACGCGCAGCGAAGAACCAAACGCTTGGGGATGGTGTTCGCGACATGGTCGAAGAGGACCGTCAGTATTTGGAACGAAGTCATACGACCGCCTCATGGCTCGCGAATCGTGAGAATAATTGGCATGTGGTCGAGTGCATGGAGGAGGGAGGTCTCCGTACTCCTGAAGCGATTCACGCGGACGTGCGAGCGATTGTCGAAAAATTAACCGCGAGGGTATAGTGGACCTATGGTGTAACGAGATTCATCGGCCGACCTTTTACTCGATAGCCATCGATCTATGAATCCGTACGAACACATCCACAAAGAAGACCCAGATATATTCGCCCTCATCGAAGGCGAAGAAAAGCGCGAAGCCGAGGGGCTCGAACTCATTCCCTCAGAGAATTACGTATCCCAGGCAGTACGCGAGGCGATGTCCTCCATTCTCACTAATAAATATTCGGAGGGATATCCCGGGAAGCGCTACTACGGCGGACAGGAATTCACCGACAAGGTGGAGTTGATTGCGATCGACCGCGCGAAGCGCCTCTTCGGTGCCGGATATGCGAACGTGCAGCCCTTGGGCGGTGCGAATGCGAACATTGCCGCCTACATGGCGCTCATGGAGCCGGGCGACACCATCCTTGGCATGGACCTCTCGCATGGTGGTCATCTCACGCACGGCCATCCAGTCACCTATATCTCGAAAATATTCAATTTCATCCGCTACAAGATGAAGGACCCGGACACCGGCGAGATTGATTACGACGCGCTCCGCGAAACTGCCCTTAAAGAAAAGCCAAAAGTGATTCTTGCAGGATTTTCTGCGTACCCGCGCGAGCTCGACTGGAAGCGCATCGCTGATATTGCGAAGGAAGTAGGCGCGGTCTCAATGGCAGACGTCGCACATATCGCTGGCCTCATCGCAGGAGGCGCTCAAAAGAATCCGTTTGAGTACGGCTTCGACGTGATGACTACCACCACACACAAAACACTTCGCGGTCCGCGTGGAGGCATGATTCTCACGCGAGAGAGCGAGGAGATTGCGAAGAAAATAGATAAGGCCGTGTTTCCGGGACTTCAGGGCGGTCCGCATATGCACCAGATTGCCGCAAAGGCAGTCTCATTCGGTGAGGCACTCGAGCCGTCGTTCCGCGATTATGCCGCTCAGGTGGTGCGAAACGCTGCAGCAATGGCAGATGTGTTTAAAGCAGGTGGTCTGCGCATGATTGCGGGCGGGACTGAGAATCATCTAATTCTCGCTGATGTGTTCGGTTCCTTCGGTATTTCGGGCCAGGACGCGGAGACCCTTCTCGATAAAGCAGGCATCACGCTCAACAAGAACTCAATTGCGGACGATACCAGAAAGCCTATGGACCCATCGGGCATCCGTCTTGGCACGCCCGCAATGACGACGCGCGGATTCAAGGAAGAAGAATCAAAGGAAGTAGCCTCGCTCATGCTTGAAGTGCTCACGAAGCGCGACGATGCGACGGTCGAGAACGTAGGGAAGCGCATCAAGGAACTCGCTGAATCCCATCCCATCCCTGACTCGTTCAAATAAGATTCAGGCCCTGCCACCCCAAGGGCACTGGTTGATTTCTAGGTCGCTTCGCTCCCAACAAATCAATGGCGTATACTCGCCGTATGGAAGAGAAACTGCGCCAAGCAGTAACGAGCGCACTCACGGAAGCGGGGGCGCCAGATACCGTATTCGCTATTGAGTGGCCTGCTGACATGGTCCATGGCGATTACGCCACGAACGCAGCCATGGCAGCGGCTAAAGCCTTGGGCAGGAATCCAAAGGAGTTGGCCGATGAACTTGCAGAGACCTTGCGAGGAGCACTTTCAGATTCCGTGGAGAAGGTAGAAGTCGCAGGGCCGGGATTCATTAACTTCACGCTCGCGCGGCCGGTCATCTCGGGAATCATTAAGGAGGCAGCTGCGCTCGGGAGCGAGTGGGGAAAGGGCTCGACGCTTTCTGGAAAGCGCTACTCGATTGAGTTCTCCTGTCCGAATCCGTTCAAGGAACTCCATATAGGGCACCTTATGTCGACCGTCCTGGGCGAGGCACTTTCGCGCACCATTGAGAATGAAGGGGCACAGGTGACGCGCGATAGCTACGGCGGAGATGTCGGACCGCATGTGGCAAAAGCGCTGTGGGGTCTGCGCGATAAGGGCATCACTGAGCCAGTGACCGCAAAGGAAATCGGGGATGCGTACGCGCACGGCTCACGCGCTTACGAGGAGAGTGATGAGACTAAGGGCGAAATAGATGCACTTAACCGCTCCATATATCTTGGAGAAGATGCGGAGCTGATGGAACTGTGGCGCAAAGGAAAAGAAATTTCGCTTGAAGCGTTTCGTGAACTCTATAAGCGCCTTGATACGCACTTCGACTACTACTTCTTCGAGAGCGAGACCGCAAAGCCGGGAACAGAACTCGTGCGCGATGGGCTCGCTCGCGGAGTGTTCAAAGAAAGCGAGGGAGCCGTCATTTATGAGGGAGAGAAGAAAGGCCTCCACACACTGGTATTTATTACCTCGCAAGGAACTCCTACCTATGAAGCGAAGGAGGTGGGACTCGCTTTCATGGTGGAAGAGCGCGTGCCTTCAGACACCCGCTACATTCTCACTGCTGCCGAGCAGGTAGGTCATTTTGCAGTCGTGAAGGCGGCGCTCGAGGAACTTGCTCCGCTGGTGGGCGCCAAGACCGAGCACGTTCCTCACGGCTTCCTTCGACTCACCTCAGGAAAAATGTCGTCTCGCGAAGGAAACGTGATTACGGCTGACGAACTCATTGGTGAGGTCATGAAGCGCGCGAGCGAAAAGAACGAAGACCCGCTTATCGCCGAAGCGGTCGCACTGGGTGCCATTAAATACATGATGCTTAGGCAGGCAGCGGGCGGCGACATTATTTTTGATATAGAGAAATCGCTCGCGCTCGATGGTGACACGGGACCATATCTGCAGTACGCGCTCGTGCGTGCACGCAAGATTCTTTCGTACGCGACAGAAGCAGAAACGGATGCAACTGCACCCGAAAAACTATACGGAGTTGAGCGGCTTATCGTGCGATTTCCTGAAGTATGCGCTGAAGCGGTACGCGAACGCGCTCCTCACAAAATCACGCAGTACCTTACCAAGCTCGCGAGCGAGTGGAATTCTTTCTATGCCAGCGAGCAGGTGCTCGGAAGCGAAGGGGAAGCGTACAAATTGATTCTTGCGAAGGCGTTTGCGACCACGATGGAGAACGGCCTACGTATTCTCGCCATCCCCACCCCAGAACGAATGTAGTCTTGTGCGCCCGCACCCAGTGCGCTATTGTGCGCGCTGGTCCGCACATTCCATTTCACTCGTGCGAACCTACCAAATCGGAAGGGAAAACATGACCGATGTTAAGGGGGCGATGCCCACGTTCAATGCGTCCGAGTCGATCCGGACGGCCTTCACGAATAACACCAATGCGGTGGACATGAAGGCGTTCTTCGAAGAGCTGGCCGTATCGGCCGGCCTGACCAAGAGCCAGGGACGGAAGGCGTTCAAGGAGCGCAAGCAGGCGCTCGACAGCCGGCGGCCGTGGGTCGTTCCGCACTTCATCCAGGACGGCGTGCTCGCCCTCCTCGGATCCAACGTGGTCCGCATCAAGCCGGCCCGCAAGGAACGTCCTGAAGCCGACGAGGCCGAAGAGCGTTCGCTGGCCGCCTAACCGGCAGCCGGTACGAGTGACTAACGAGAAGGCCCTGCGCGCGAGCGCGGGGCCGTTTCCTTTTTGGCGGCGCAGACGCTAGGATTGATGAATCATGGCCGATATAGATACAGACGCACCGGAGCGCTCCGAGGCCGCCAAACGCGAAGAAGAAGTCCTTACTTTCTGGAAGGAGAACGATATCGCTGGCAAGGCACGCGAGCGCGGGAATAAGAAGAACACCTTCGTCTTCTACGAGGGGCCACCTACCGCAAACGGCAGGCCGGGTGTTCACCACATGGAGAGCCGTTCCTTTAAGGATGCGATACCGCGCTACAAGACCATGCGCGGATTCCATGTGCCGCGTCGCGCTGGCTGGGACACGCACGGGCTTCCAGTTGAGCTTGAGGTGGAGAAGCAGCTTGGATTCACAGGGAAGCAGGATATCGAGAAATACGGCATCGCCGAATTTAATAAGAAGTGCCGTGAGAGTGTTTTCAATTACATTCACGAGTGGGAGCGATTCTCGGAGCGCCTCGGTTTCTGGGCAGACCAAGCCACCGCATACTTCACCTTCGACGCAGACTACATGGAGTCACTCTGGAGCGTGTTTAAGAAAGTCTCAGACGACGGACGACTCTACAAAGACTACCGTGTCGTGCCGTGGTGTCCGAAGTGCGGGACGGGACTTTCGTCACACGAGCTTGCGCAAGGGTATGAGGACGTAAAGGACCTTTCCATCACGGCTAAGTTCGAACTCACAGACGAGCCGGGTACGTACCTGCTCGCGTGGACGACGACACCATGGACCCTTCCAGGCAACATCGCGCTTGCAGTAGGGAAGGATATTGCATACGGCGTGTACGAAAAGGATAAGGAACGCGTGGTGCTTGCAACGGAACTTGCGGCACAACTTCCGGAAGGATGGAGTCTCATCGAGACGCGTCCGGGAAGCGCGCTTGTCGGAAAGTCATACAACCCCCTCTATCCATTCGCACAGGAACTCGCAAGCGAGAGCGAGAAGGTGAAATTCGATAAGGCGTATCAGGTGTACGCCGCTGATTTCGTTACGACTGAGGACGGCACCGGAATCGTGCATACCGCGGTCATGTACGGCCAAGACGATTTCGAGCTCGGTAATGCTGTGGGGCTGCCGAAAGTGCACCTCGTGCAGCCAGATGGCACGTTCATGGCGGGGACGGGATTCCTCGAGGGCGCGTCCGTGATAGACCCTGAGACCAACGTCGCGGTACTCAAGGACCTTCAGGAGAAGAATCTCTTCTTCTCGAAAGAAAGCTACACGCACTCGTACCCACACTGCTGGCGCAGTAAAAACCGCCTCATCTACTACGCCCGCGACTCATGGTATTTCCGCATGACGGAGATGCGGGACTACCTCATCGAAGAGAATCAGAAGGTGAACTGGGAGCCGGCATACATGCGCGACGGTCGCATGGGGGAGTGGCTCGCGAACGTGCGCGACTGGGCGATATCGCGCGAACGCTATTGGGGAACGCCACTTCCGGTATGGCTTTCTGAGGACGGAAGCGAGCAGGTGGTAGTGGGGTCCATAGATGACCTGCGCACGCGCGTGAAAAAGAGCGGGAACCGGTACTTCGTCATGCGCCACGGAGAGGCGGAGCATAATCTGCTCGGTGTTGCGAACTCTAATCTTGACTCGTCCTCCTGCCTTACTGAGGAGGGCGTCAAGCAAACAGAGAAGGCGGCTGCAGAACTGGTTGATAAGAACGTCACTCGGATATTCGCTTCACCACTGCAGCGGTGCCGACAGACCGCGGAGTATGTGGCACAGGCGCTTGGGATTGATGTCGCTACCATTGTGTACGACTCACGGCTGCGCGAATTTGAGTTCGGTGATTTCAATGGCGGACCCATCGACGCTGCAGTCGAGTACTTCAAGTCCCACACCTTTAGGGATGCTATTCCTGGGGGCGAAAGCTATCTGGACGTAACGAAGCGATTCGGCGCATTCCTGTATGAGCTTGAGAGCACGCACGCAAACGAAACTATCCTGGTTGTTACGCACGGATGCGGTGTAGAGGCGATGCGCACAGTGGTTGAGCAGCCGAAGAGAGAATTGCCGGTGCTGCTCGAGACCATGCATGCACGTCGCGGCGAACTGAGAGAGCTACCGTTCGTGCCGTTACCGCATAACGAGAATTACGAGCTCGACCTGCATCGCCCGTACATAGACGAAGTCGTTCTCATCAGTGACTCGGGCAAGGAGCTCCGCCGCACGAAGGAAGTGATGGATGTGTGGTTCGATTCCGGTGCCATGCCGTTTGCGCAGGACCACTATCCGTTCGAGAACAAGGAGTGGGTAGATGGGAAGGGGTACCCAGCAGATTTCATCAGCGAAGCGATAGACCAGACGCGTGGCTGGTTCTATACCTTGCTCGCGGTGGGTGTGCTCATGGGCAAGGGTCGGGCGTATAAGAATGTCATCTCCCTCGGGCACCTCCTCGACGAGAAGGGGCTCAAGATGAGTAAGTCGAAGGGCAACATCATCGAGCCGATGAGCGCGATGGATAGATATGGCGCGGACACACTGCGCTTATGGATGTATAGCGTAAATCAGCCGGGCGACAGCAAGAACTTTGACGATAAGACAGTGAAGGAATCTGCGCGCGTCATCTCCTGGTTCGAGAACAGCGTGAAGTTCTACCAGCTCTTTAGCGAGGCGGGTGAGAAGGGAACTGAGCAGCCTATCGATGTCTGGATGCGCACACGCACGAGCGAAGTAATCGCAAAGGCAACCGAAGCACTCGAAGCCTACGATCTCTATACTGCTACCCGCACTATTTCGGTGCTCATAGAAGACCTATCGCAATGGTACGTCAGGCGTGTACGCGACCGTGTACGTGAGGGAGATGCCGCGGCGGTAATCACACTTCGCGATACGCTCCAGAGCATTTCGGTACTCCTTGCGCCATTCACGCCGTTCATCGCTGAGTGGGCATACCAGATGGTGCGCGAGGACGAGGACCCGGAGAGTGTGCATCTGGCTGACTGGTACGAGGCAGGCACGATAGATACGGACCTGATTACGAACATGGCGAGCGTCCGTACGCTCGCGTCTGAAGCGCTTCGCATACGCCAGGCAGCAGGCGTAAAGGTGCGTCAGCCGCTCGCCTCGCTTTCGATTCCGGGAGAACTCCCGAAGGATTTGGCGCAACTCTTAGCAGACGAAGTGAATGTGAAGGAAATCATTCAGAAGCAAGAGGCGATGAAGCTCGACACCGAGCTCACGCCTGAACTTATCGCAGAGGGAGATGAGCGAGCCTATGCCCGCGCCGTAAACGACGCTCGTAAGGAGGAGGGCTATTCGCCGCGCGACATCGTCGCTGTCGCCGAGTCGCCGGAAGGAAAGTACACTGCGGAGCTTTCGACCGGCACGGTGCGATTCTCGCTTTCTCTCGATGCGTCATAAGTACGACACGCAGGGACTCGTGCTCGCACGCACGCCTATCGCGGAAGCAGGGATGCTCGTTACGGTGCTTACGCCCGACCTAGGTCTCATCCGCGCTCGTGCAGAAGGCCTCCGTCGCTCAGGGGCGAAGCTTGCGCATGCACTCCAGGCGCTCTGCGAATCCGATTTGATGTTGGTGCGAGGCAAGGAAGGGTGGCGGCTTACCGGGGCAGTACTCGGTCGCGACCGATTCCAGGCGCTCTCACGGACCGGACGCATGCGCGTTGCGCGCGTCGCTGGGCTTCTGTTGCGCCTCGTGCATGGTGATAGTGATGACCCTGAACTGCATCGCTTGTTCACTGAGTTCACGGAGGTGCTTCCAGAATTATCTGAAGAGGAGCAGGCGAACGCAGAAGCGCTCGTGGCGCTCCGTCTTCTCGCTGCGCTCGGCGTGGATGCGGGCGGTATCCCGCCGGAAGGGTACGGCCCCGATGCGCTTACCTACGCAGAGGCCCATCGCGCCGAGCTCATTTCGCGCATCAATCGCGGCATAAGCGCGTCAGGATTATAGGCCGCGCTATACTGGTATTCATGCCAGACGAGAAAGAGGAACTGAGCTCGCTCGAGCGTGTTCGCCAACGTCTCTATGACCCGCATCAAGCGGCCTCGTTTGAGGAACCGCATCTTAGGGAGCAGCCGGTCGAGCGCGCACGTGGCTGGGAAAAACTGAAGGCGGTAGGACATGAGGCCGAGCACATCTCAGGCCACGCTCGCTTTTTCATTGTCGCGCTCCTGTTTTTCATTGTGACCGCAGGGGGCGCAGTCTTCTATCTCATATGGGGCGGTCGCTCGATTTCAACGCATAACGTCAATATCGCTGTGCAAGGTCCAACCACTATCGCAAGCGGCGATACGGTCCCGCTCCTCGTCACTATCGAGAATCGCAACCCAGTCGCAATACAGGGCGCCACGGTAACAATCGATTTTCCTGATGGCACGCGCTCGCCTGATGACACCACTAAGCCCATGCCGCGCTACACGGAGAATTTGGGCGATATCGGGTCGGGCAACAAAACCGAACGCACGGTGCGCGCGGTCGTATTCGGGAGTGAGGGCCAGCACGTAACGCTCCCTATCAAGGTCGAATATCACACCGATGGAAGCACCGCGACATTTGTTAAGAACAAGCAGTACGATTTCACCATCACAACGTCGCCGATTACGGTTAACGTCGAGACCATATCCCAGGTATCTGCAGGTCAGCCGGTTACGGTAGATGTATCGATAAAGAGCAATGCGACGACCAAGCTCGATAATGTCGCGGTGCTCGCCGAATATCCGTTCGGGTTCGCGCCGACTGCCTCGACGCCGCAGCCATCTCAAGGAACCATGTTCGTGCTCGGCACACTCTCGCCGGGAGAAGAAAAGAAAATCCGAGTAACTGGAATTCTCTCGGGTGAGAATAACGACGAGCGCACCTTTAAATTTTCTGCAGGGACGGTAAATTCTCCGGAATCACTCGCTCTTGCTGCCTCCTACACGAGCAAGGAAGCATCAGTCCGGCTTACGAAACCGTTCCTCGCGACCACGCTCTCGGTAAATCGCGACACTACGGATAAACCGGTGGTCGATGCTGGCGTGCCGGTGCAGGTAGTAGTCACGTGGACCAATACGCTCCCGGTTCCGGTGACGAATGCGAAAGTCTCCGTCGCGCTCTCGGGGGAGGCGCTCGACGCTGCGGGCGTGGGGCAGGGGAACGGGTTTTATCGTTCGAGCGACGCAACGGTGGTGTTCGACTCAACAAACAACCCCGCCCTCGCGCAATTGCAGCCGGGCGACAGTGGACAGGGCACATTCACCATTCGCTCGAAGAACTCGAGTGCGCTCGCGAGCGTGCGTAATGCATCTATTGGCCTGCGTGTGTCTGTTTCCGGGCAGCGCCTCTCGGAGACGAATGTGCCGGAGACTATTTCATCGACCCTCTCTCGTACCGTAAAGGTAGGAACCAATCTCGCACTCGCTTCGAAGGTCGTACACACGGTTGGTCCATTCAAGAACGGAGGCCCGTGGCCGCCCGAAGCGAACAGCGAGACCACCTATACCGTCATCTTTACGCTTTCTAATTCCGGAAACAGCGTTTCTGGCGCTAAGGTAAGCGCTGCGCTCCCGTCCTATGTACGGTTCACGGGTGCCGTGAATCCGGCGGACGGTTCCATCACCTACAACGAGACGACGCGCACGGTTACGTGGTCGGCGGGTACGGTCGCGACTGGAAGCGGGAGTGCGAAATCAGCGGCGTTCCAAATCGGCTTCACCCCGAGTGTGACGCAGAGAGGCGGGAGTGCTGTCCTCGTGAACGCCCAGCAGGTTACGGGTGTGGACGCGTTCACCGATAAGCAAATAGCGGGAAGTGTTCAGGCGCTCACTACCGTCACGAGCTTGGACCCTGCCTATAGCGCAGTGGACGGTTCTGTGAAATAAAGGAGTTTATGGAAAAGCCGTCTCTCGAAACCATCGTTGCGCTTGCTAAGCGCCGTGGCTTCATTTACCCAGGCTCCGAAATATACGGAGGACTCGCGGGTACCTACGATTTTGGTCCAAACGGTGTGGAGCTTTTGAATAATCTCAAGCGCGCATGGTGGAAGGCGAACGTATACGACCAGGAGAATTATTACGGACTCGATGCTGCCATGTTCAAGCATCCCCGTACGTGGGAGGCGAGCGGGCATGTCGGAGGGTTCTCTGACCCGCTCGCAGAATGTAGGGCATGCAATACGCGTATTCGCGTGGACAAGGAACTTGCAGCAATTGGAGTGACCGCAGACGAGAAAATGTCCATCGAGGACATCAATGCGCTGTTCGATGCACATCGAAATGAAATCAAGTGTCCGAAGTGCGGCAAGAAGGACTTCTCCGAGGTGCGCGCGTTCAATCTGTTGGTGAAGTCGAACCTTGGTGACTTCACCAGTAATGGAAGCGAGCCAGTCTACCTTCCGGGCGAGGCATGCCAGGGCATCTATCTCAATTTTAAGAACATCGTGGATACGATGGCGCCTAAAATCCCGTTTGGCGTAGCGCAGATAGGGAAGGCCTTTCGTAATGAGATTTCTCCTCGCAACTTCCTGTTTCGTACGCGGGAGTTCGAGCAGGCAGATACGCAGTATTTCATCCGCCCAAATGAGAATAAGGACGCATACGAAGAAATAAAGAAGCGTCGTTTCGATTGGTACGTCTCACTCGGTATTCGGGCAGAAAACCTCCGCTGGCACCAGCATGAGAATCTCGTGTTCTACGCGAAAGACGCGTGGGACATTGAGTATGATTTCCCCTCGCTCGGCTTCGATGAACTCGAAGGAATCCATGACCGCACGGACTATGACCTCACGCAGCATCAGGAATTCTCCGGCGTAGACCTGCGCTACACCGACCCAGAGTCAGGCGAGAAATACATTCCGTGGATTCTCGAGACCTCAACCGGAATGGGTCGCATGTTCATGGCCTTTCTTGCGGACGCATACCGGGAAGACGAACTAGGTGGCGAGACGCGCGTATATCTAGCGCTCCATCCGTCACTCGCTCCGTATCAGGTGGCAGTGTTTCCGCTCCTGAAGAATAAGCCTGAGCTCGTCGACAAAGCGCGCGAGGTGTATGCAGCCCTCAAGAAGTCCGGAATCCGTGCCGCGTTCGATGACAATGGAAACATTGGAAAGCGATACCGCAGGCAGGACGAAATTGGCACGCCATTCTGCGTCACTATAGATTTCGACACGCTCGGCGAGAATCCGGAACAGCTCGATACGGTGACGCTCCGCAACCGCGATACGGGTGAGCAGGAGCGCGTCACGATTGCTGAGGCCGTGGAGCGCATTCGTGCGTCTCTCGCGTAGTTGCACACTGACTCTTTTTCGTATTAACTGAGCCTTCCCTCTAATTGGGAAGAAAGGAAGTTCATTCGATGCGAAAGCGCACCATCGTGGTCGCGTTCATCGCGGCCTTCGTTCACCTGTCTGCGCATGCAGACGAACCACAGGGACCGTTCCGGCTGATTCCACGAGCAGGCACTGATCCCGCACACACGCGCACTCTCAAGGCCTGGCACGCATATGGGTTCGTTGGCGCGGATAGGGCATTCGACGCACAGCTTGCGCCGCCTCCCGGGACTACGTGGCCACTCTATGCAACTGAGGACATTGCGGTGGAGCTCGCTGACCGGCTGCGCGAAGGTCACCCAGAAATCATTATCGAAATCTGTGAGCTCACTCCGAGGTCAGAGGGTCAGTGGGCGTCGATTGCAGACGCACCGTGGCTGGTCCGACATCCGCGGCGCACTCGGCACGGAACGTTCCATGAGCCCTGCCAGTGGCGGGGAACACCTACGGGTGTCATGGAATAAGGGGCGGTCTCGTGAGAGACCGCCCCGTACTCGTTTTGTGCTAGTATCCGGAGTATGGATAAGCAAATACAGGTCGCAATCACCCCTGCGACGGTCATAACGACCATCATAATCGGGGCCATCGCCTACGCGGTGTGGGTGCTCCGAGACCTGGCCCTCCTTGTGTTGACCGCCATCGTGATTGCCTCTGCAATCGAGCCGGGCGTTGCGTTTTTTGCTCGTCGCAAAATACCGCGCGTACTCGCCGTGTTCCTCATGTATTTCCTTACGTTCGGCTCACTGTTCTCGGTCGTGTACTTCTTTTTCCCTCCGATTCTCGAAGACGCGGGCAACTTCATCTCGGTTGCTTCCCAGTATCTCGACACGTTCGATTTGCCGGGCGCTATTAATACCGGAGCCGCAGCGACTGGCGGTCGTTCTGAACTATCCGGCATTCTCGACGGTTTACTTACGTTCCGCAGCGCGTTTACCGACCCTTCTGCCGGAGCATTCAAAATCGTCTCGACCTTCTTCGGTGGTATATTCTCGCTCGTCCTCGTGACGGTGCTCTCGTTCTATTTCGCCGTGCAGGACACCGGCGTGGAGGAGTTCCTCAAACTCATCACTCCTGCAAAGAACGAGGAGTACGTGGTTGGCCTCTGGCGTCGAGCGCAGCGCAAGATTGGGCTCTGGATGCAGGGTCAGCTCTTGTCCTCCCTGATTGGCGGTGTTATCGCATATCTTGGCCTCCTCATTCTCGGTGTTCCATATGCGCTTTTGCTTGCGGCGTTCACTGCGGTTGCGATGCTCATCCCAATATTCGGCTCATTCATTTCTGCCGCACCCGCTATCATCGTCGCGTTCTCGACGGGAGATATCACGCTCGCCCTCATCGTCGCAGGCCTCTACCTCATCATCAATCAGTTCGAGGCGCATCTCATCCATCCGCTTGTCGTAAATAAGGTGGTGGGTATCCCGCCGCTCCTCGTCATTCTCGCGCTCATTGTGGGAGGCGACCTCGCCGGATTCCTCGGCGTTCTTCTTGCCATTCCGGTCGCGGCAGCACTGCGCGAATTCCTCTCGGACATGGCGCGCGGGAAGCGAAAGCGCGCCGAAGCTGTCTAATGGCTAAGTACATAACCACCACGCTTCCGTATGTGAACGCGGACCCGCATCTGGGCCACGCGCTTGAGTTCGTGCAGACCGATGCTATCGCACGCACTTGGAGAGCGGCAGGCGAGGAGGTATTTTTCAATACCGGTACAGACGAGCATGGTCAGAAGATTTTCGAGGCGGCACAGAAGAACGGTCAGGACGTGCAGACCTATGTCGACCATTACGCGCTTGAATTCAAGAAATTGCATGATGCCCTCGGTCTTACGAATGATGCTTTCATTCGAACTACGGAGCGCTATCACGTTGAAGCCGCACAGGAGATGTGGCGCAGATGCGAGGCGAAGGGCGATATCTATAAAAAAACCTACTCGGGCTTGTACTGCGTCGGATGCGAACTGTATAAGACGGAGAAGGACTTGTCGGATGATGGACACTGTCTCATCCACACGAACCTAAAGCCGGAGCTTGTGGAAGAAGAGAATTATTTCTTCCGCTTCGGGAACTACACGAATGAATTGCTTGCGTATCTTGAGCGTGATGGGGTAATCATTCCGGACTGGCGTCGCCATGAAGCCATCGAGTTCGTGAAAGGAGGTCTAGAGGACTTCAGTATCTCCCGCGAGAAGGCCCGTCTTTCCTGGGGTGTTCCCGTTCCTGGAGACGATGAGCAGGTCATGTATGTGTGGTTCGATGCGCTTACTGACTACATCTCTACGCTCGGATGGCCGGATGACGCCGAAGGCAAATTCAAGAAATTCTGGGCAGGAGGTCACACGCTCCAGATGGCAGGCAAAGACCAGGTGCGATTCCAGTCGCTCATGTGGCAGGCCATGCTGTTTTCAGCGGGCATCAAGAATACCGATCAGGTGTTCTATCACGGATTCATAACGTCGGGCGGTCAGAAGATGAGCAAGTCTCTCGGAAATGTCATTAACCCGTATGAGCTCGTTGAGAAGTACGGCACCGATGCGACTCGGTACCTTCTTCTACGTCACGTGCATCCGGTCGAAGACTCAGACGTCACGTGGGAGCGCCTTGATGAGTGGTATCTGGCAAATCTGGTAAACGGAATCGGGAATTTGGTAGCGCGTGTGATGAAACTCGCGGAAGATAATCTTTCCGGCCCTGTCGCACTAAGCGAAGACGACACCGCAATCGAGCCTGCGTTCACGCAGCTCGTGAACGAATTTAAATTCAATGAGGCCATGGATTTGATTTGGGAGCATATCGGCAAGGGGGATGAGTATATGACGGCGAACGAGCCGTATAAGAAGGTGAAAGACGAGAGTACGAAAGCCGCAGGTGTTGCTGATATCGAGAAGCTGGTTCGCCACATCGCCAAAATTGCTGCGCATCTCGCGCCCGTCATGCCGTCTACGAGCGTGGCGATTCTTGCTGCTGTTTCCTCCAACACAAAACCCGAGAATCTGTTCCCGCGCCTTTCCTAGCCATGCGCTATTTTGATGCGCACTGCCACGTGCAGTTTCCCAAATACGATGAGGACCGTGATGCGGTGCTCGCATCCATGCGTGAGAGCGAAGTCGGCGGGCTCGTTGTCGGATGTGACATCGGCTCATCACGCACTGCGCTTGCGCTTGTCGAACAGGAAAAGAATCTTTACGCAGCAGTCGGCCTACATCCGAATCACGAGGAAGACGAGTGGTATGAAGCATCGGACTACCGCGCACTCGCAGTCCATCCGAAGGTGCGGGCGATAGGGGAGTGCGGTCTCGACTATTTCAGGCCTGAAACAATAGACACTGAGTTAAGGCGGAAACAGAAGAATTTATTCCAGGACCACATCAACCTTGCGATTGAAGTTGGTAAGCCACTCATCATTCATGCGCGTCCTACCAAGGGCACGGTTGATGCGTACGAGGATGCACTCGAGATGCTCGAACGCGCGAAGGAGAACAACCCGTCTCTTACCGGCGATTTTCATTTCTTTGTAGGTGATGCTGCTACTGCTTCACGCATCGTCGCGCTCGGGTTCACTATTTCCTATACAGCAGTGCTCACCTTTACCTCGGACTACGATGAGGTCGTACGCTCCGTACCGCTTTCATCCATCCTGTCTGAAACTGACTCTCCCTATGCCGCTCCGGCAGGGAAGCGCGGCGAACGAAATACGCCGCTTGCGACCCGCGATGTGGTTGCCGCCATTGCCCGCATCCGGGGCGAAGACGAGGAGATGGTCCGTGAGGCGCTTCTCTCCAACTCCCGCAGAATGTTCAGTATCTAGGCGGTTCGTTGCCGCTCCTAGGGCCGCGTGGTACAGTGCGGCGGTATGAAAAAAGAATTCGACAACGGTGCTGAGGGCACCGAGCCGGAGCTCGAAGGCGGATATAACGAATCCCGCGTATACGAGCTTGGCTTCCACCTCGATTCTGAGCTTCCCACCGAGGAAGTGAAGAAGACTTATCAGAGCCTGCGCGACACCATCGCGAAGGCAGGAACCATCGTCGCCGAGGGCGAGCCGATGAAGATTCCGCTTGCGTACACCATCTCGCGCAGCGAGCAGAACGGCCGCCGTGATTTCACGAGTGCGTTCTTCTGCTGGATTGCCTACGAGGCACTCGGCGAGGGACATGATGCAGTACTTGAGGCCGTAAAGGCAGAGAACCGCGTCATCCGCTTCCTCGATTTGCGCACCACCAAGGATGCCGCAAAGCATTCCGAGGAAATCGCAGAGATCTACGCTCGCACCCCGAACGAAGAGAATGAAGCGGTCGAGGAGGAGGTGTCTGACACCGAACTCGATGCGGCGCTCAAGGAAGCAGGTGCGGCATAGGCGTATACTCTACGTATGTACATCAACAAAGTAGAGCTATACGGAAACCTGACTCGCGACCCGGAAGTAAAAGCACTTCCGTCTGGCCAGCAGGTCGCGAATTTCGCCATTGCTACTAATCGTTCCTATAAGGATAAGAACGGCGCTCGCCAGGAGCAGACTGAGTTCCACAACGTCGTGGCATTCGGCCGCACGGCAGAGGTTATCGGTCAGTACCTGAAGAAGGGACGCCCGATATTCGTAGAGGGACGCCTTCAGACCCGCACATGGGAAAAGGATGGCGCGAAGCAGTACCGCACCGAAATCATCGTGGAGCAGTTCCAGTTCGGTGCAGATGGCGGCCGCGGAGAAGGAGGTGGTGCTCGTTCGAGCGCACCGGCCGACGACATGGGTTCATCGATGCCATCATCCGCTGACGAAATTCAGTACCCAGACGAAGAGATAAACCCGGAGGACATCCCGTTCTAAACCGAATTTTCCAAAAGCCGCACCTGCTTTGTTACGGGTCCCGCTGATTTTCTCCACCGTACTATTCGTACGTTTACGAAAATCAGCCTCCCGTGCCTCGCATCTGCATCCTTTTGACAAATTCTTATCACTCACATAGATTCCAACCATGGCATATCAAGCAGAACGCGAGGAGATTGAACACAAGAAGTTCGTGGACTACAAGGATGTCCCGTACCTCCGCCAGTTCACTAATCCGCACGCAAAAATCCTAGGCAAGAAGCGCACCGGCATCTCAAGCGACAAGCAGCGCGAGATAGCGCTCGCAATCAAGCGAGCCCGCTATATGGCACTCATGCCGTACCTCGCCGCGTAAGTAACCGAAGGAAAGAGAAAACCGCCCGAAAGGGCGGTTTTCTCTTTCCTCACCAGTGAGGGTAGTTAATCGGTGGGGTTAAGCATGGCCGAGCGGCCTCGAGCGCACCCACCGATTAATTACCCGAACGCCCCCTTATGCCTTATTCACGCGTTCAACGTACTCACCCGTATCCGTGTTGATGCGAAGCACATCGCCTGGATTAATGAAGAGGGGAGTCAGCACGGTCGCGCCGCTCTCGAGTGTCGCAATCTTGTTGCCGCCAGTCGCGGTGTCGCCCTTTACTGCAGGAGGTGCGTCAGTCACTTTCAACTCCACCTTTATAGGAATATCGAGTGTGATGGGCTTCTCGTTGTAGAGCATGACTTCCACCGGTGCGTTCTGAATCAGCCACTGCACTTTCTCGTGGACCACCTCCTCAGGGAAGGAGAAGCGGTTCTTCGGATTGCCTGCCTCTGTGAACCAGCTCTCGCCGCGGTTTGTATAGAGGTAAATTGCTTCCATGCGCGAAATATCAGCCTCTGGAACGTTCTCGTTCTGGTGGAAGGAGATTTCAGTAACCTTTCCGGTCACGAGGTGGCGGAGCTTCGTCTGGTTCACCGGCTTCCTCTGCTGCATGCGGAACACGTGGGAGGAGAGGACTTCATAGGGCTCGCCGTTATAGACGATGACCTTTTTCTGGACGATTTCGTTATACGAGAGGATTGCCATAGGTGAATGAGGGGAGCAACGTGGAGACGATGCCGTTAGTTATAAAAAATGCCCAAGCGAACAAGAATGGGGGTATGATACAGGACATAATGCGGTTTTCAAGCGAGGAACTCGAGGCGTTATCTGACGAGGAGGTGCTTCGCGCCTCAAGGCAGAATCCTGACCTCTTTGCGGTCCTTTTGGCCCGTTACGAGGAAGCATTCCTCCGAAAAGCCCGTTCCATCCTGTATTCAAAAGAGGACGCTGAGGAGGTGGTGCAGGATACGTTTACCCGCATCTACCTGTATGCCGACCGCTACCAGCCGCAGGAGGGGGCCAGTTTCTCGTCCTGGGCCTACATGATTCTGACCCGTCTGGCGTTCACGCGGTACAACAAGCTATCTAAGCATCGCAAGGCGACGGCACCGCTTGAAACCGAGACGTATGAGCGCCTGCCGGATGAGAGCGACTTTCGAGACGAACTCGTGGTTAAAGATGAGGTGCTGGTAGCGCTCGCCCGAATCCCGGAGTCAGCGGCCCGCATACTCTCCCTCCAATTCCTCGAAGGGAAGACCCAGGAGGAAATTGCTGCGAGCGAGGGTGCTTCCGTATCTGCAGTGAAGACTCGCGTCCACCGCGCCAAGAAATTATTCAAACAAGCCATTGATGAGACTTCTTAACAACGAATCTATGACCACCTCTTCTTCCGTATCCCGTGTCGTCATGCAGCGCATTCGCATCATGCATGCGCTCCGTCCGTTCGTTTCAGGAACTGCGCTCGCAAGCGTGCTCTTTCTGATTGCGGTCTGGGGCATCGGGAGGGAAGTGTGGGTGGCGCATGTGATTGCGAATATGCCGAGTGCAAGCGACATATCCGCAGTGGTGAGGTTCTTCGTCTCAGCGTTTCTTAATACGCGCTTTATCGTTCAGGCGCTTACCATCCTCGCAGGCGGAGCATTCGTGTTCGCACTCCGCGAGATGGTACTCGCTCGTCCGATAGGTCAGCGCTTCGCGTAACTTCCCACACGCAAGAAAAAGCCGGTCCAGAGGACCGGCTTTTTCTTTTGCTTACTCTGCTGCAAGTTTCTCTCGAATCTGCTTCAGGATTTCACCTGCCACCTGCTTATTTTCCCGCAGGAAGGTACGGGTTGCGTCGTACCCGCGGCCAAGTGCCACGTCTCCGTACTTGTAGCTACTCCCTGACTTCTGGAGGATATCGTATTTCTCACCGAGCGCGATGAGTTCGCCTTCGCGGCTGATGCCCTCGTTGTAGAGAAGGTCGAATTCGGTCGTCTTAAATGGTGCCGCGACCTTGTTCTTCACGACTTTGACGCGCACGCGTCCGCCCACTATTTCCTCACCCTTCTTTATCTGCGCGATGCGGCGGATATCGAGGCGCACGGACGTGTAGAACTTAAGCGCTTTGCCGCCGGTCGTGGTCTCTGGATTTCCGAACATCACCCCAATCTGCATGCGGATTTGATTGATGAAGATGATGATGGTCTTCGACTTGCTGGTGATGGCAGTGAGCTTTCGAAGCGCCTGGGACATGAGGCGCGCCTGCTTTCCCATTTGTGCAGAACCCATATCGCCTTCGATTTCATCTTTCGGTGTGAGTGCGGCGACCGAGTCCACGACAATGACATCGATGGAGTTCGCGCGCACCAGCGACTCGACAATTTCGAGTGCCTGCTCTCCGGTGTCTGGCTGCGAGATAAGCAGCTCCTGAAGCTTCACACCAATCTTGCGCGCATACTCCGGATCAAGCGCATGCTCTGCGTCGACGAATGCGCAGATACCACCCTTCTTTTGCGCCTCAGCGATGACATGGAGTGCGAGCGTGGTCTTGCCGGATGATTCGGGTCCGAAAATCTCGATGATGCGTCCGCGGGGAAGTCCGCCAATGCCAAGCGCATAGTCAAGTCCCAATGAGCCCGTCGGAATCGAAGGAATCGCTGCGACCTTTCCTGCGCCGTAGGTCATGATGGCCTCGTCGCCGAATTTCGTCTTGATTTCGCGGATGGCGAGCTCGATGGACTTCGCCTTCGAGTCGGCGCTCGTCAGTTCTCCCTCCTCGGCTACAGGAGTGGTCTTAGCTGTTTTCTTGGAAGCTTTCTTTGCGGGCATAACGTATTGATTAGGGAACAAATATGGTGCGGCGCACGGATTCGGTCTTGCCGAAGCGGTCAGTCGCAGTCAGGGACAGTATAGCGCCCCCGACCGGAAGTACGAGTTCGGTGGAAAAATGCCCCTTCTCGTCTATCAGGAGGGGACTGCCGTCGAGCGTCAGGTTCTCGGTATTGCGCGCAACTCCGGCTACGAGCACTCGGCCGCCGGGGAATGATTGATCGTCCGACGGGGAAGACAGGACGATTTTCGGTCCCGAGAGAAGCGGAACTGCCTTATAGATGCCGTATGCGGCGAGCGCGAGAAGGGCAAGAAGGGTAAGGGTGCGTAGCATGCCCTAGAACTCCTCCTCGGTGGCGGCTGGGGCCGCCGGTGCCCCTCCGCTGATTATCTCGCGCGGGCGGGAGCCGTCAGCAGGTCCGATAACCCCTTTCTGCTCAAGAATGTCCATGAGGCGGGCGGCGCGGCTGTAGCCGATGCGTAGTTTGCGCTGCAGGTAGGAGGTAGACGCGCGCCCAGCCTCCTCGACTGCCGCCTTCGCGTCTTCATACATATCGTCGTCGGCGTCGTCATCACCCGAATCGAAACCGCCCATGGACATAACATCGTTCGCCTCATGGGTAGCGCCTCCAGAGCCTCCGCCTAGGTCGAGTGCGTCAAGCGCACCTGCGTTGTGCTTCTTGATGTATTCGGACACCTTCTTCACCTCCTGCTCGCTGATGTAGGCAGTCTGGAGGCGTACCGGCTTCTGCATATCGGCAGAGAGATAGAGCATGTCGCCTGCACCAAGCAGGGACTCTGCACCCGGACCGTCGAGAATGGTGCGTGAGTCTATCTGACTTGCCACCTGGAGCGCCATACGGGTCGGCACGTTCGCCTTGATGAGGCCGGTGATGACATTCACCGACGGGCGCTGTGTGGAAAGGATGAGGTGAATACCGACGGCGCGGGACATCTGGGCGAGACGGACGATGGCTGCCTCGAGCTCGCGCGGGTAACTCTGCATGATATCGGCAAGCTCGTCGATGACGATGACGATATACGGCATGGCCTCCGGCATGTCTGACTTACCCTTCTTCTTTGCTGGCTCGAACACGGTCTGATGGTAGGACTCGATATCACGGACGCGCTCTGACTCGAGTACGTTGTAACGTCTATCCATTTCCTTCGCTGCCCACTTGAGCGCCATGATGGTCTTCTTCGGGTCAGTAATAACCGGTGTCAGCAGGTGAGGGATGCCGTTATAGAGAGTCAACTCCACACGCTTCGGGTCGACCATGATGAAGCGCATCTGGTTCGGTCCATTGCGGTAGAGGAGGGAAGTGATGACTGCGTGGATGGCCACCGATTTTCCGGACCCGGTAGCACCGGCGATAAGACCATGCGGCATCTTCGCGACGTTCACATAATGAGGAACGCCGGCGATGTCGCGTCCGACTGCCGCTAGGAGCGGCTTCTTGGAAGCGCTCCACTCAGGCGCAGAGAGCACGCCACCGAGTCCGACCATTGCCTTTGAGGCATTCGGTACCTCAATTCCCACAAGTGACTTTCCTGGGATTGGCGCTTCGATACGGACTGGATGTGCCGCAAGGGCGAGCTCCAGGTTGGTGACGAGGGAGACAATCTTATTGAGGCGCACCCCTTCAGCCGGCTTGATGGCGTAGCGGGTGACCGTAGGACCGACCGACACTTCATCCATCTCCACTGAAATGCCGAAGTTTTGGAACGTACGCTTGATGATGTTGGCATTGGCCTTGATGTCGCCGACGCCAGGCTTACCCTTGTCCTCGCCGAGAAGTGATATGGGAGGGGCGTTGTATTCCGCATCGAAATTCGCGATGGCGCCGCCCGCTGCCGGTGCTGCCTCACGAGGTGCGTCGAACATGGTGACGACCGGCTCCCGCTCCACTTCTGCAGTCTCTGCTTTTGGTTCGTCGGACTCATCCTCCGTCTCGCTTGCCTCAAGTGCCGCCTGCTCCTTCTTCGAAAGGGTAGGCAGCTTCACTGACCCGAGGGCACCGGACGTGCCTTTGGCAAAGTCTCCGAGTGCTTTGGCGATGACGACCACATCTGCGGCGATGATGAGCCCTACCGCAGCGACAGCCAGAAGCAGAATGACCGCTCCCCAGAGACCGAAAAATGCAGTGGCAGCAGAGCCTGCCGAAACCCCGAGTGCGCCGCCAAGCGGAGCAGAAACAATGCCAAGGAGCGTGAGTATCGCTACTACCATAAGCGCGAGCCCAATGAGTGTCAGGGGAGAGAGGAAGGAGCGTTCGAGCGCCAAGCCCACGCCTCCTCCTATAAGAAGTACAGGAAGCAGTACCGCTGCGATACCAATCTCATCCCGGGTAAAGCCAAAAATTGCGGCGCCAGCGTAGCCAGCGAGATTGAAGGCGGCGAGCGCAAGAATAAGTCCGAATGCAACGCAAAGAATCGCGGCTGTCCATCTGACCGCCGCCTTAGTATTTTCAGCATCGCGCTGCTTACGTTTCTTCTTCATTGGTATGCGTATTTTATCACCTTGGCTGTGGATAGTGCGCTCGCCGAAGGACGACGCATGCGGTTTGCACCCACTGTCTCAAAGACCTATACTGTCGCTGCTATAGGACACTCAATTCCATGAGCGATAAGGGACATCAAAAGGACACGAATCAAATAAAACCAACCGCTCAGTCGGGCGGTATGGATAATTTTGTCCTAGAAAAAGGCATATTCTCTAATATATTCGATAAGGACATACGACGCGTCTATATCTATAAAAAGTCCGAACGCCTGGCGAAAGCAATCCATCTCATAGCACCAGCGTTCGCTGGGTCGCCCGCGCTGCGCAACCGACTCGACACCATTGCGGTGGGTCTTGTGGATGCGGCAACCCTGCCACCACTCTCTGCACGCGATGCGCTCTCGCGCGAGTTGCTCGCACTCTCAAGCGTGCTCGCGATAGCGCAGGCAGGAGGGCTTCTTTCTGTAATGAATGCCCAGCTTATTGCACGCGAATCCCACGCGCTTCTCGAAGACATTGCTACCTACGAGGAGCCTCGTCTGTTCCTCGAAGAAGCACCGACGCTCGCAACGCTTGCACGGCGCGCGGGGTCCGAGGGAACGGGTGCGCGACAGGAGTCGGCTCGTGTGGGTACACCACACACCCCCCGGGTTTCTATAAAGGACACTAAAGGACATGTTCCTGAAAGCGGCGGATCTGACCGCCGAAAAGCCATATTGGACGTCCTTACTGCGAAAGGCCCCTCCTATATAAAGGATATATCCGTGGTTATTCGAGACGTGAGCGAGAAGACCATTCAACGGGAACTCTCCGCCCTGGTGGGGGAGGGAAAGGTGTCTAGAAAGGGGGAGCGCCGCTGGACCACCTACGAACTGGTCTCCTAGACCGAAAATGGCCCAGGTGAAGGCCTCATTGACGAAAGGGTGGGTCTGGGCTACAGTACGCCCGTGATGACCACGGGAGGCAGATCACACGAATAAGACCGGAAACGGTCTCTTTTGCGTTCTGTAGCGACCCGGTTATCCACATTGGTTTTACAGGGGTTTTTGTTCAAGCGACGTATACTGACTCCCATACCTGATACGAGCTGGGGCGATTCCTGTACGACCGAACTTTGACAAGCACATAGGGCTTGTAAACAATCTGCCACGCAATGTAAGTTTGCGTGCGCAGTCCCGTCACTACGCGTGGCGGGCCAGGATACCGGTATCGTACTGATTACGGATGAACGCAGAATGAAACCTAACGTTTGCCAACTAGCCGATGGGACGCGCGTCGATAGAGCGTTCTGTCGGATAGTGTGAAAGGGAAGTGCGCACATGAACGCGAAGCGCCCGGTCTACGGACCCTGTTTCGCGCGATTACTAAACTCGAATGGGAGCGTATGGAGAAGCACCTTTACTAGACGCAGCTCCGTACGCCTCAAAAAACAAATTAAAAAATACAGTTATATGTCTATTGCACAGACAAACATCGCTAAGATCGCGGCTGTCGTCGCAGGCCTCGGCCTCGTCGCTATGTCGTTCGCTGCAGCTGCTCCGGCACGCGCAGCTTCGACTGACGTTGCAGCACAGATCGCAGCACTTCAGGCACAGCTTGCTGCCCTTATGGCACAGGCAGGTGGTTCCGCTTCCGCATCGTTCACGATGGATCTCACCATCGGCTCGAAGGGAACGGAGGTTACCGCTCTTCAGAACTGGCTCATCAGCAAGGGTTACAGCATCCCGGCAGGCGCAACTGGCTACTTCGGCGCACAGACGAAGGCAGCAGTAGCAGCATGGCAGGCAGCTGCTGGCATCACTCCGGCTGCTGGTTACTTCGGTCCTAAGTCCCGCGCAGCTGCTAACGCATCTGCAGGTGGCTCGACCGGCGGCACCACCGGCACCTCCGGTCTTACCGGCGGCGCAGGTAAGCTCAAGAACGTCGACATGCTCGGCGACATCGAGAGCGACCTCGACGAGGGTGACGCAGCAACTCAGGTCATTGGCTTCGAAGCAGAAGCACAGGACTCTGATGTCGCAGTTCAGCGCCTCGACGTGAAGTTCACGATCGCAAACTCGGGCGGCTCTGCTAGCCTCAACAAGTACATCGACACTGTCGCTGTATACCAGGACGGCAAGAAGCTCGGTTCTATGAGCGCATCTGCAGGTGATAAGGACGGCCGCGTATGGACGTTCCGCTTCGCAGACCTCAACGGCGTAATCCGCGAGGGCAAGACCTCTTCGTTCTACGTAAAGGTCACTCCGGTTACCTCGATTGGTTCTGATGAGGATGGTGATTCGATCACCGCAAACATCCCGACCGACGGCGTACGCGCAGTCGATGCTGAGGGTGTTTCGGAGACCTACACTCCGTCCGGCACGACCAGCCAGTCCTTCACTGTCTCTACGGCAACTAACGGCACGCTCTCGATCAACGAGGGTTCCGATAACCCGAAGGCAACGACGGTAAAGGCTGACATCAACGACACGACTGAGAACATCACTCTTACGTCCTTCAACCTCAAGGCGAAGAACCAGGACGTGACTGTTCATGACCTTCCGGTTGGCCTCAACTCCAACGCAGTGAAGATCAGCGAGTACATCCAGTCCGTTAAGCTTATGAAGGGCAACACGGTCCTCAAGACCAAGACCCTTTCGAGCACGAACGCTTCGTACGAGGAAGTCGTCTTCGATAACATCGACCAGACGATCTCTAAGGACAGCTCCACCAACTTCACGGTTGTGGTTAACGTTCGCAAGATTGACTCGGGCAACTCGTTCAACGGTGGTGACTACCTCTACGCTACGACCTCTAGCGTCTCCAACTCTTGGGACGTAGAGGACGAGGATGGCGGTACCGTCAACCCGACCGGTTCCCTCACGGGCAACAACATCTCGTTCCAGGCAACTGGCATCACTGTTGCTAAGACCGACGCGTCTTACAACAAGACTGTTGGTCAGAACGCAGGCGAAGGTGACAAGACTCAGTACTCGCTCTCATTCAAGGTTACGGCCGGCGATGATGACCTGTACATCTCTCGCACCATCACTCGTCTCGCAACGACCGGAACGGCAACCACCAACAACGGAGGCATCCAGTGGGCAACCACCACGTCTTCGACTCAGGGTGGAACCTCGATGGCAACTCCAGGAATCGCAACCAACTTCGCAGTTGGCGACACGAACTCTGGTGACACTGCATCGAACTACAAGATTCCGTCTGGCACGACCCGTACCTTCACGCTCAACGTGACGCTCACGGCAACGACCACCGGCTTCACCGGCGTACAGCTTGTCGGTATCAGCTACGGCACGACCACCTCTATGGGTGCTGTCTACGCCTCTGGCCTCGACACCTACAAGACGGCTGACGTCTCGATGACGACCCACTAATCACTTAGTGGACTCGGGGAACTAAGCGCTACGGCACTTAGGGAACCAAAAGCAAAAACCGCCCTTACGAGGGCGGTTTTTGCTTTTCCCTGCACACCAACTGCGGCGTTCACTAAAACAACAGGTACATACGAGTAAGACACTAGGTATAAGGGGGAAGGGTAGGTAAGAGACAGCGCCTTTGCTCGTCCTCCTTAGTGACGCGGAACGATTGTCTGTCCGTAACGAAAGCATTCGGCACGAAACAATCCCACGACAACTACCCGGAAGTGATCTACATGGGGTCGATCGCAGATTTCGCTGGGGAGTAGGGAATATTACTCAGTGGAACGGGTGCGCTTTATCTATACCCAACCGCGCTCCGTTCCCGACTAAATAAATTAGAAAATTATGACTAGCACAAATACAAGGGTTGCACAGATTGCAGCGCTTATTGCAGGTGCAGGTCTCGTACTCTCTTCGTTCGCATTTGCCGCTCCGGCAGCGCACGCGCAGAGCACTTCAACCAACGCACAGATGCAGGCGCAGATTGCAGCGCTTATGGCGCAGATTGCTGCGCTCCAGGCACAGCTTAACGGGAGTGCATCCACTGGCTCCTATGTCTACACACGCGATCTCACCATCGGCTCCCGCGGAGCAGATGTGATTGCGCTTCAGACATGGCTCATTGCCAAGGGATACAGCATCCCAGCCGGCGCTACCGGATACTTCGGTGTCCAGACTCGCGCAGCAGTAGCGGCCTTCCAGGCAGCTAACGGCATTACTCCGACTGCAGGCTACTTCGGTCCGATTACCCGCGCTCGCGTGAACGCGATGGTGGGTACCGGCTCGACTGGCGGCACCACCGGTGGCACGACCGGCGCACTTCAGGGTGGGGCAGGTCGTCTCACCAACGTAGACATGCTCGGCGACATTGAGAGCGATCTTGATGAAGGCGATGCAGCTACGAAGGTGCTCGGCTTCGAGGCTGAGGCTCAGGATTCCGATCTTGCAGTTCAGCGCCTCGACGTGAAGTTCACGATTGCTGGTAACACGGGCAGTTCCAACCTCGATCGCTATGTTGACAGCGTCTCCGTCTATCAAGATGGCAAGAAGCTTGCCACCATGGACGCGTCCTCTGGTGATAAGGACGGCCGCGTGTGGACCTTCCGCTTCGCAGACCTGAACGGCATTATCCGCGAGGGTAAGACGTCTCAGTTCTATGTCGAGGTAACTCCGGTTTCCTCGGTGGGCGGCGATGAGTCAGGGGTGTCCATTACTGCGGCATTCCCGACCGACGCAGTTCGCGCGATTGACGGACAGGGAATCAGCGAGACCTACACTCCGTCAGGCTCGACGAGCCAGACGTTCTCGGTCTCGACCGCAACGGGCGGTACCGTTTCCCTCAATGAGGCAAGCGATAACCCGAAGAACACGGTGGTCAAGGCTGACACGGACAACTCTACGGACGATGTCACGCTCTTGTCCTTCAATGCTCGCGTGCGCAATCAGAACGTGACGATTAATGATGTACCAGTTGGACTTACCGTTTCCGGTACGACCAACGTCGGTGATGTCATTCAGTCTGTTCGCCTCATGCACGGCAACACAACGCTCGACACGAAGACCATTCCGTCTTCTGCGGGCACCTACGAAGAAATTGTCTTCAACAACGTTGACGAGAATGTGAGCGAGGGCGACTCAGAGAACTTCACGGTCGTTGCGAACGTTCGCAAGATAGGAACGGGTTCCTCGGGCACCGCATTCGACGCAGGGGACACGGTTGTTGCTACTACTTCGAGTGTCTCCAACTCTTGGGACATCGAGGACTCAAACGGCGACAATGTGAACCCGACCGGTTCAGTCACGGGCGGTACGGTTACCTTCCAGACCACCGGTATCACCGTTGCTAAGACCGACGCGACCTACAACAAGACCGTCGGCCAGAACACGGGCGAGGGCGACCAGACCCAGTACTCGCTCACCTTCAAGGTGACTGCTGGAGATGACGACCTCTACATCGACCGCTCTATCCAGCGCACGACAAGTCCGTCTGCAGCTGGCGGAGGAGTCGCGTGGGCAACCACGACGAGCTCGACCCAGGGCGCAACTAACATGGGCGTCAGCAACCTCTCGGTTGGTGACACCAATAACGGCGACACGGCGACCTCGTACAAGGTTCCTGCTGGCACGACCCGTACGTTCACGCTGAACGTAACGCTCACTGCTACGCAGACTGGCTTCACGGGCGTGATGCTCACTGGTATCAATTACGACACCGACAGCAACACGAACGACAGCACGCTCTACTACACGGCAGGCCTTGATACCTTCAAGACCGCGGACGTCTCAATGACGACCCACTAATCCGTTAGCAGGGTTACGAGTAACGAAGGCCGCCCCTCTGGGGCGGCCTTTCGTTGTGCTATCCTGAGCGTCAATGAAGCTGCCGTCGGTATCGAAGTTGAAGCCGCTGCAATTAGCAGCACTCATCGTTGTGCTCGTCGGCTGCGCCGGCTTTCTTATTCTTCCCATCGTGCTCGGCTCGGGCGCAGGAATCGGGAGCGGATACAAAGTCGCGGAGGAGGACCATATCTCATCGTGGACGTGGAAGGGGGTCTATCAAGACGGTGCACAGAAGGAGGCGGATGTTCGCGACGAGATAACGAAATTGAAGGCACTTCTGGGGAAAGGAGGGGTAGGTGACTACGATATATACGTTGGCATCGCGAGCGAATACGAGCTCTTGGGCGATGGCAAAAGTGCGTATCAATACCTCTCCCGCGCCATCGAGAAGGATCCGAAGCGCGGCCTTGCCTATATGAACATGGGGCATTTGATGGAGGTGATGGGAGCCTTCGCGACTGCGCATAAGGCATACGATGCTGCGGTTGCCGCTGAACCGAACAATCCTATCTACCAAACGGCGCGCCAGAATTTCCTCATCCATCACACTGGCGTCAAATGAAGTACTTCATCGAATTCCTCGGATTCTTGGGTGGTTTCGTAATTCTCGTGTGCGGGGCATTACTTGCCATTCACTTCACCGGCCCCACGGCCTGAGTCTCCAAAATCTCTCATCGCTTTGTTGCTGCGCTCCGATGCTCCCTCACCGTATCAGCACATACGGCTCGGTACGCTTCTCGCTTGCGCCGCGCCCTGAGTGCTTTTGGACGACTCAGGTTGCGAAGAAGACTTAGGTGGAATATAGTGCCCGGGTACGGACCGAAGACAGCAGGCTCAATTCCTATTGAGGGAATTTAATAAGCACCTGCCGAGGGACGAAACCGAATCTCGCACTAAGCGGTATTTCGGGGTCGACTGTCTCCAACGGTCCTCCACCTTACGGTGGCGGACCCGTTTCCGTTTCGTACACGAAAACAAATTATGGCAATTACAAAGCAGAAGAAGGTAGAGATTACGGCGAAGATTGCTGACGCAGTCAAAGACGCCGCATCAGTCGTCTTCGTGCACTTCAAGGGGATGTCCGTGAAGGACACCTCCGAGATGCGCAAGTCACTGCGCGAGCAGGGTATCGGCTACTACGTAGCGAAGAAGACCCTCATCAAGCGCGTGCTCGGCGAGCAGGGCTACACGGGAGAGATTCCGGAGATGCCAGGCGAAATCGCACTTGCATGGAGCAAGGATGACGCGACGGCACCGCCCCGCGAAATCTACGAGCTCGGCAAGAAGCACAAGGACCTTCTCTCGATCGTCGGTGGCATCTGGGAGTCTGCATTCGCAGACGCGTCCCAGATGAACGCTATCGCTACGATTCCGAGCGTTCCGGTGCTTCGCGGCATGTTCGTGAACGTCATCAACAGCCCTATCCAGGGACTCGTGATTGCGCTCGATCAGGTTGCACAGAAGAAGGCATAAATTATCTAATCCAATTACAATCGTATGGCTGAAGAAGAAGTAAAGCAGGAAGAGACCACCGAAGCCGCGCCTAGTGAGGAGGCTGCTCCGGCCGCTGCGCCTGCCGCAGCAGAAGAGGCATCTGTAGAGGTGCCGGCTAAGTTCAAGAAGTTCGTCGAGGAAATCGAGGCGATGACTGTTCTCGAGCTCAACGAGCTCGTGAAGGTCTTCGAGAAGAAGTTCGGCGTATCTGCTGCTGCAGTCGCAGTCGCAGGTCCTGCCGCTGCAGGCGCCGCTGACGAGGGCAAGTCCACCGTCAACGTCGAGCTTACTGACGGCGGTGCCGCAAAGATTCAGGTCATTAAGGTAGTGAAGGAGGCACTCGGCCTCGGCCTTAAGGAGGCGAAGGATCTTGTTGATGGCGCTCCGAACATGATCAAGGAGAATGCGTCCAAGGAGGATGCAGAAGACCTCAAGAAGAAGATTGAGGAGGCAGGAGGCAAGGTCACGTTCAAGTAATCAAGCCAGTTGTTCTAACGAAAAGCGCCCGCGACAGCGGGCGTTTTTCGTTGTCTGATGAGAAAGTTGCAGGGCAGGGGAGCGGGTAGGTACAATGCCCCCACCACCTCATGGACCCTCTTTCACGACTTTTCGGAAACCCGGCACGCCTCAAACTGCTTCGCCTCTTCCTCTTCAATGACGACACGATTTTCTCCGCGTCAGATGCTGCGTTCCGCACTAAGGTAGCCGTTGCTGCTGCGCGAAAAGAAATCACGGTACTTGTCGCTGCGGATGTCATAAAGAAGCGCGCAGGGAAGGGCGCAAGCGGCTACTCCGCAAATAAGAAGTCGCCGTTCTACGGGCCACTCCAGCGATTCGTTCGTGAGACTACAGACGTGAGCGACGGAGATATTCTCACGAAGTTGCGACGCGCCGGCACCCTTCGTGTGGTCGCGCTTTCAGGAATGTTCACGGGCGCAGTCGAGTCAAAGGTAGACCTGCTCGTGGTAGGAGACCGTCTTGATGAGAAGCCGCTTGCGAATGCGATTCATAGTCTCGAGGCAGAGCTTGGACGCGAGCTTCGCTATGCATCGTTCACTACCGAAGAGTTTAAATATCGCATCGGGGTCTACGACCGCCTGCTGCGTGACGTGTTCGACTATCCAAACCGCACCATTCTCGACCGAATTTCTGCTCAATAAGCCCTATCCACACCGTCATATCCGGTTCACGGTCCGGTTGCTACACTTTTAAGTAGGCAGGTCCTTGGGATTCTCCCAGGGGCAGCATTAGCCACTAATCGCGAAAGCGTATCACTATGTTCCTCACCACGTGGGCAGACGTATTGAATCAGTCCCTCCAGAGCTTGTTCTGGGGACTGGTCCAGTTCGTGCCCAACTTACTCGTAGCGATCATCATCTTCGTCATCGGCTGGCTCGTCGGCGCAGGTCTCGGTCGCCTTGTTGCTCAGGTTATCGCGAGCATCAAGGTTGACCAGGCACTCCGTTCGGCTGGCGTAGAGAAGGTGGTCGAACGCGCAGGATTCAAGCTCAACTCGGGGAAGTTCCTCGGCGAGCTCGTGAAATGGTTCTTCATCATCGTGTTCCTCGTCGCATCGCTTGATGTGCTTGGGCTCACGGACGTCACTGCCTTCCTGCGCGGCGTCGTGCTGACTTACATTCCGCAGGTGATCGTCGCGGTCCTCATCCTGCTTGTCGCTGCTGTCATCGCTGAAGCAGCAGACCGCGTGGTTGCGGGTTCCGCTCGTGCAGCAGGCCTCAAGGCTGCCGGCCTCCTCGGAACGCTCGCTCGCTGGGCTATCTGGGTGTTCGCGATTCTCGCAGCGCTCGACCGCCTCGGCATCAGCCCACTGGTGCAGACCCTCTTCACCGGGGTAGTGGTAGCACTCGCACTCGCATTCGGCCTTGCCTTTGGGCTCGGCGGACAGCAGGCTGCAAGCCGCTACATCGAGCGCGTTCGCGACGAGATTACGGGCTAATCCCCATAGTTTTCCACCTCCCGTATTCGGGAGGGCACAAAGGCCCCTTTTTGGGGCCTTTGTCGTGCGAGGGCCTATGTTTGACAAGGATTTTTGGCCCGCGTATACTCGGCATTACGTGATTACTACTAAGAAATTACTTACTTAACGGAGCGGATTCGAGCCGGAAGGCTCGGCGCACGAAAGTGCGAACCGCCCCGTCAGGGGCTTTTTTCTTGGGAGAGAGATCATCGGGGTCGTTGACACACGAATACGCAAAATAGGTAAATCAACACCTGACCGCTATCGAGCCGATAGTGGGAGGGATTGAATTGCAAAATCACACCCTTCAATGCCGTAAGTCATTGAAGGGGAGTAACGTTAGTGGTGTTCAGGTTTCCGCACAGGAGACGTGAAGGGTGCACGGTGGATGCCTAGGCTTGCGCAAGCGATGAAGGACGTGACTAGTCTGCGAAATGCTTCGGGGAGGTGACTTGTAACCTTTGATCCGGAGATGTCCGAATGGGGAAACCCACAGCTTCGGCTGTATCCAACTTTTAAGTTGAGAAGCTCACCCAGGGAAGTGAAACATCTCAGTACCTGGAGGAATAGAAAACAATATTGAGTCGTGTTCCGTTCGCCCGATGCTTCGGACGGATGGAACACGCCTCTCGTGATTCCCTTAGTAGCGGCGAGCGAAACGGGAAGAGCCCAAACCAATATCTTCGGATATCGGGGTTGTAAGGCAGGAGCGCCGAATTTATTCGGCATAAGTTACAAAGGATAAACATAATGGAAGTTGCTGGAAAGCGACGCCCTAGAGGGTAATGGCCCCGTACATGAAATGGTTATCTCTTATGTGCTCCTGTTCTTGAGTAGGTCGAGACACGAATAGCTCGGCTGAATCTGCCGGAACTAACCGGTAAGGCTAAATATTGCGCAAGACCGATAGTGAACTAGTACCGTGAGGGAAAGGTGAAAAGAACCCCGGGAGGGGAGTGAAATAGAACTGAAACCGTGTACTTACAAAGGGTTGGGGTGGGTTTCGATCCATTCCAGCGTGCCTATTGAAGAATGAGCCTGCGAGTGTATGTATGTCGCCAGCTAAATCCGTAATGGGATGGAGCTACAGGGAAACCGAGTGTGAATAGCGCGTCTGTGTCATACATACGACCCGAAGCCAAGTGAGCTTGCCATGAGCAGGTTGAAGTGAGGAGAAATCCTCATGGAGGACCGAACCCGTAGATCGTACAACGTCTTGGGATGACTTGTGGTAAGGAGTGAAAAGCTAATCGAACTTGGTAATAGCTGGTTCTCTCCGAAACAGCTTTTGGGCTGGCGTCGTGTGATCCTCTTGGGGGTAGAGCACTGGAAGGGATAAACAGGGAGAAATCTCGTTATTCCTATCAACCTCCGAATACCAAGAGTCAACAGCACGGCAGTTAGACTATGGGGGCGAAGCTCCATCAGTCAAAAAGGGAAGAGCCTAGATCGCCAGTTAAGGCCCCAAAATTGATACTGAGTACAACTTAAGGAAGTGAGAATCCTTCGACAATGAGGATGTTGGCTTAGAAGCAGCCACCATTTAAAGAAAGCGTAACAGCTCACTCATCGAGGGTTCTTGCGCCGAAGATAATCGGGGTTAAGTATCATGCCGAAACTGCGGGTGCAAGCCGTATTCGTACGGTCTGTGCGGTAGGAGAGCGTTCCAATCTGCTGTGAAGCCAAAGGGGTGACCCATGGTGGAGCGTTTGGAAGTGAGAATGCAGGCACAAGTAACCACAACGCGGGTGAGAACCCCGCGCGTCGAAAGAACAAGGTTTCCTCAGCTATGGTGATCAACTGAGGGTTAGTCGGGCCTAAGGGGATGGCGAAAGCCGCACCCGATGGACACAGGGTTAATATTCCCTGACCAATGCACATGCGATGGAATGACGGATTGCTGTATTTACAACTTGCAATTGGATGTGAGTTCGTGCCGTGAGGAGGTATCTTAGGTAAATCCGGGATGCATTACTCCAAGCGGAGCGACGACTTTCTTCTTCGGAGGAGAGGAGTGTAGAGAGCGCGGTTCCAAGAAAAGTTTCTAAGCTTCAGTGTGTATTTGACCGTACCGCAAACCGACACAGGTGGTCAGCTCGAGTAGAGTAAGACGAACGAGTTAGAGGTCCTCAAGGAACTCGGCAAAAAAGCGGCCGTAAGTTAGCGATAAGGCCTGCCCCGCAGCAATGTTGGGGCCGCAGCGAAAGATTTCCTGCCAACTGTTTACCAAAAACACAGCTCCCTGCGAACTCGTAAGAGGATGTATAGGGGGTGACGCCTGACCAATGCCGGAAGGTCAAGCACGGAAGGTGATATGTCTTCGGATGTGTTGCTGGACCGTATAAGCCCCGGTGAATGTCGGCGATAACTATAATCGTCCTAAGGTTCCGTACGTGAGCAATCGCGTACGGAACGGATTGGGACGATTATAGGAGACCGTAAACAGTGTTGAGAAACTTACGTCATTCAAAAGCTACCTCTTTCAACAGTAATGTTGATTGGATCCGCGACTCACATGAGAGGCCATACGTCGCGCTTCCTAGCAATAGGAAGAAGATATGGTCCTACGTTAAAGGAATAGTAGAGCGTAATTCCTTGTCTGGTAAG